>JAAZAB010000173.1 GCA_012514555.1 Lentisphaerota bacterium | reverse complement strand
CACCCGCCAACTTCTGGCCTTTGCCCGCAAGCAGACCATGCGGCCCACGGTGCTCGATTTGAACGCGACCATCGAAAACCTGCTGACGATGATGCGGCGGCTCATCGGCGAGAATATCGAGCTGGAATGGAAACCCAAAGCCGGCCTCTGGCCCGTGCACATGGACCCCTCGCAGATCGACCAGATCCTGACAAACCTGTGCGTCAACGCGCGGGATGCCATTTCCACAGCAGGGCGGATCAGCGTCCTGACCGAAAATGTCAGCCTCGACGCCGCCGCTTGTGCCGGACGCCATGACGCCAGTGCGGGCGACTACGTCGTCATTTCGGTGACGGACACGGGTAGCGGCATCAGCGAGGCGGTGCGCCAACACATCTTCGAACCTTTCTTCACCACCAAGGAAATCGGGAAAGGAACGGGGCTCGGCCTGGCCACCATCTACGGCATCGTCACCCAGAACAAGGGCTTCATCGATGTCGACAGCGCGCCGGGCCGCGAAACAACCTTCCGGATCCACATCCCGCGCCACAATGTGCCGGCCCCGCCTGAGCAGGAGGACACGAAGGCCAAGGGCCCTGTAAGAGGCCATGGCAAAATCCTCCTGGTCGAGGACGATCCGGGACTGCTGCAAATCTGCACCCTGATGCTGGAACGCGTTGGCTACACCGTGCTTCCGGCTTCCGCGCCGACAATGGCTCTAAACCTGGCTCACAATAGCGCCATCAACCTGGACGCCCTTGTAACGGACGTAATCATGCCGGAAGGCAACGGCGTTGAACTGGCCAGGAAAATCCGTGCGATACGTCCCGGTCTCAAGTGCCTGTTCATGTCAGGTTACGCGAACGATGTTGTTTCCCGCGAGCAAATTCCCAAGGATACGGAATTTATCCAGAAGCCCTTTTCCACCGCCGCCCTTGCCGAAAAACTCGGACGGATGCTGAACTCTGCAAATGTCTCGCCATGAAGCTTCTTCCAGCGCGGTGGAGTTTTTTCAGGTGACAGCCGGAGGGCAACCTGATAGCTTTGTGCATTCGGAAGGCACGGGATGCGGGGCGGGAGCCCGATCAAGGCCGGTAACAAGAATCACAGGAGGAAATCCATGCGAAAACTGATGTTTGCGGCAATGGCGTCGGCGATCTGCTTCAACCTCTCCGCGCGGGCTGAGGACCCGGCGCCTGCCGGTAAAGAGGCGGCCGGCAAGGACCGGATGGTGAAGTTCGTTGAGGAAGCCGCGGCTTATGTCAAGACAGCCGGCAAGGACGCGGCGCTCAAGGAATTCTCGAATCCCAAGGGCAGCTTTGTCCGGGAAAACGGGCAACTCTATATTTACGCTTACGATTTCAAGTGCGTCTGCCTCGCGCACGGGTTCACGCCGGACAAGGTCGGCAAGGATTTGACGGAATACAAGGATTCCCATGGCCTGCTCGTGATCCAGAAACTGCGCGACACCGTCGCCAGGGACGGCAAAGGCTTTGTGGATTTCCACTGGGTCAATCCGGCCACGGGCAGGGAAGAGTCCAAGGTCGGCTACGTCGTCAAGGCGGATGACACGTTCTGGCTCGGATCCGGCATCTATTCGGGCACGAAATAGCCGCTCCGGGCGGCCGGCATCCGCGGCCGGCCTGATGTCAGCGATGCTGACGCCCAGGACCTCTTTTGACACCGGGTCGAGTTCGGCTTCCGTGCCCTGCAGGTGAAAAGTCCGGTGCTTGCGGGATGTTTTTTCGCCGGGCTTGAGCGCGGCGGCGAATCTTCACCGGGCATGCGATTCAGGGTTCCCGGGCAATGCCTGGTCCGGCGGCCGGAACGCGACCTCAACCCGGCTGAGAGTCATGGCATCCCGGCTAGCGAGCTTGATCGAGTTGGCTTCGGTTTCAGCCAGCGCGGCCATGGGAACGCTGAAAGTGACAACCCGGACAAGCACCGGGCCCAGATGCGTTTTGGTGTCGCTGAGAACCTTGCAGGGTTTCCCGTTGACCGAGGCGCCGGGGGCGGGCGCCGAATCGTCTTTTGAAACCTCGAGCCCGATCAGCAGACTGCAATTCCATGTTTTGTCCGGAACAGGGCCCAGGTTCATTTGAAACGCCATTTTCCGGCCTTTCGCCGGAAGGGGCGGCCGGTATGTCTCGCCCGGGGCAACGATGTCCCGATGGGTGATGGCGATGGTCCGCGGAATCTTCTTCAGCGATTCGAGGGAGCCCATTGCGTTGAGCGTTTCCAGATAAACGGGGAGGCCCCACCCGGGCTGGAAGTAGTTGAAAAGGTAAACCGCATCCGCGCCCTGCGAGAGGATCATCATGGCCGCGCCGGCCGCCAGCTCGGGCGACGCGTCCGTTTCAATCTGCCATGTCCGGCCGTCGATATAGGGCCGGTACCCGATTTCCAGCCCCCCGGCAAGCGTCACGTTCGAGGCGTCCGCGATTTTTCGCCACTCCCGCACGGGCATGTCGAATTCAAGCGTGGCCCAGCGCGGGGTTGGAACCAGGAGGTCGATCAGGCCCTCCCTGGCCCAGGCTTCGGCATCCAGCCCCATTCCCGCGGCCGTTTCCGGCCTTGACGGGACGCGGACCCCGATGCGGACCGGATGGCCGCGTTTCGCGGCGGCGGCCGCGGCGCGCCCGCGGACTTCCCGCAGCCACCCGGTGAGGATTGCGGCGCCCTCCGCCTCCCTGCCGGCGCTGAAAAGATAGGGCTCCCGCATGAAATCCAGCTCCAGGCCGTCAATGTCATACATCTCGAGCGTCTCGCTGATTATGGCCATGAAATAATCGCGGACTTCCCCGTGGGCATAGTCGAGGCAGCGCGCAAAATATCCCGTGGCGTTCTTCCTGTAGAATTGCGGATTGTTTTTCCAGAAGCCGCCGTGGAACGGGTGCTCCATGTTGTCGTTGCAGTGGCAGTCATTCATGCGCAGCGTGATCCATGGCGACATGCCGCGCTGCCGGCAGCGCCGGATAACGCGCGCGGGATAGTCAACGCCCTGCCT
>JAAZAB010000172.1 GCA_012514555.1 Lentisphaerota bacterium | reverse complement strand
GCCGACGCCGTCATGGCCAGGCACAACGTCAAGGTTGACGATCTTTACTCGACGGTGGCCGACAGCCCGGATAAATACCTCTGCAGCGACAGGATTCACTACAACTCCGAGGGCATCAGGCGCCAGGCCGGAGAGGCGGCCAGGGTGATCGCCGAGGCGCTGCAAGCCCGGAAATAGGAGCATTCCATGGAAAATGGCAAATGCAGATTGTCGCTTGACCGCAGGGGCTTTTTGACCGCTGAGTTCGGCGGCGCGCGGGTTTTTTCTTCGCCCGTCGGACTCTTTATTGCGGATGGCGAAGTGTGCGAACCGGCCGGGGCCGAGGTGTCGGAAGACGGCGGGAAGATTGCGGCGGTCGTACATTATGACGCGGGCCGCGTTTCGCTTAAAATCACCGGGCCCGGCGGGTATTTCCGGATTGCGGTTGAGGAGATTTCGGACAATGCCCGGGCATTTGTTTTCGGGCCGTATTTTACGGTGAAGAAGAATTACGGCGAGCTCGTCGGCGCGGCGTGGGACGACGATTCGGCCGTGTGCATCCAGTCGCTCATGCCGAAGGTCGTCGGCGGGTTTCCAGCGGAATATGAAGCAAGTCACAAATACCGCGCCAGCGCCCTCGCAGGCGCGTTTGACCGCTTGAAATTTTCGGAGTGCGCGGCCCTGCCCTGCAGGGAGGGCACGGCCCTGCAATGCCACGCAAGGGACATGTCAAAACCCGCAAGGTTCGACTTCCTCGGCATGGAGAACTGCGAGGCCTGCGAGGTCAAGGGCAGCGACGCATTCATAAAGGGCGCGGCAGTTGCGCTGATCATGACCCCGTTTGAAAACCTGCTCGACGCGATCGGCGGCATGGAGCGCAGGGAGGGCTTGCCGCACCCGACCGTCAACGGCGAATGGGCAAAGAAGTCGCCGGAAACGACGCGTTCGTATTTCATGGTCAGCCGGCAGACCGCGGACGGGCGAAGGGCCGCGCTCGAATGGGCGAAAAAGGCCGGCCTTCGCTGCGTATACAGCCTTGGGCCGTTCGTGAGCTGGGGGCATTTCGAGATTGACGGAAAGCTTTACCAGGGCGGGGACGATGGCTTGAAGCGGGCCGTGCTTGAAGCAAGGGAATGCGGGATCGGCATGGGCTTCCACACGCTGAGCAATTTCATCCACACGCACGATCCCTACGTGACTCCGGTTCCGGACGACAATCTTCTCGTGATGGACAGAACGGCGCTCTCATCCGATATAGGCGAAGCCGGCGACAGGATTGCCGTCGAAAAGGCGAACAATTTCGGCAGGCGCTCCCACCTTAACGTCATAAGAATCGGAGCTGAGCTGATACAATATAAAAGCCTCTCTGTTTCAGGCGGCGAAAACGCGCTTGTCGGCTGTGCCCGCGGCGCGTTCGGCACGTCCGCGGCGCCGCACAAGGCGGGCGATCCCGTTCTGAGGCTATGGGATCACGCCTACATGACTCTTTTTCCGAACCTCGAGCTGCAGAACGAGATGGCCCGGCGCGTGGGAAAGCTCATAAAATACACGGGCATCGGCAGAATGTCGTTTGACGGCATGGAGGGCTGCCTTTACACGGGCAGGGGCGAATACGCCTGCTCGGAATACGTCCGGAGGTGCTTCTCGTTTTCCGGTCCGGAGCTGCTTTGCGACGCCAGCACGCCATCGCACTACCGCTGGCACGCGCACAGCTATTTCAACTGGGGCGAGCCCTACTGGGACTGGCAGGGCCGTGGCGGAATGTTCCACTACCGCGCGGATAACCAGCTGTTTTTCGAAAGAAACCTGATGCCGCGCATGCTCGGGCAATACAGCATCAGGCTCAGCGCTCCGAATAACGCAAGCGTTAAAACCGAGGCGACTGGCCCCGAGGATTTCGAATTCATGCTCGGCCAGGCCGTGGCGCACAACGCCGGGTTCGGCTTTGACTGCGCGCAGGCGACGCTCGAAAAGCACGGACTGACGCCGTTTTTCCTGGACGCGATCAGAACGTGGGAAGACCTGCGCTTCAACGGCGATATTCCCGATCATGTCCGCGAAAAGCTCAGGAACGAGCACGCCGACTGGCGCCTCGAAGAGACCGCGGAAGGCTGGATTCTCCACAGGCTTCATCTCAACGAGTTCCGATTTCACTACCAGGAGCAGAAATGCGGGGCGGAAAACGAGCTGAAGGAAATACTTGTATTTGACCGCGAGGTGAAATCCGCGGCTGCGCTTGCATTCCGCCTGCGCGTCGGCGACCCCGATAACCTCGGCAGCATGAATTATCTCGCCATTCATGAAGGATGGGGCGGCTTCGACCCTGTGATGGCCTTTGACGGCTTTGAGGCAAAGGGCGGCGATTACCTCGTATATGGCGGCGGAACAGCGCTCGAGCACAGGGATTCCGATTACAGGCTCATTGAGACGATCGAGGGCGTTGGAAAACCTTACATGATCGGCGGCACGCTTTCGAGCGCCGATATTCACTGGCGCGCGTCCGCGGGCAACACGCTTCAGCCGCATGCAAAGGTCTATCACGACGTTGAGCAAATCGCCATGCGGAGAAAGCCGCGATGAAGACGCTCTGTAAACTTGACCTGTCCGTGGTAAAGGACGCCGTGCCGTCCGGCTGGCTGATCGAATACAATTCGAATCTCGGCCTCGCTGCGCTCGCCTGCGACGGCCGATCGGTCGATCTGCTGTCGTCCGGCAACAAATATATTCCCATTACGCCGCCGGTTGAAAACGCGGTGATGAAAATGAAGATCGGCTTCAATTTCTCCATGGCGAAGTGCTGTTCGGCGATTGTCTCGTTCCGGTACGATCTCGCGGCGCGCACGGGCGAGGCCGTCCGGTTCGTCCGGCTCCAAAATGAGCAGGGCATGACGTTCGAATACGGCAAAATGTCCGACAATCTTTTCCAGCCCGAGGCGAAGGCGCACGCGGACATGCCCGATTCCGAGCTCGACCAGGCGCTCGATTTCATCGTCGAGCTGAAGGGCAAAAGCGTCCTCATCCGCCTGGGCTCCGGCTCGGCATCCTTCGCCACGAAGCCGGGCCGGCCGGGCCGCTTTGCGCTCAGCCGCGGCCATTTCTTCGACGTGTTACGCGTGTATGATCTGGAAATATCGACGGACGATTCGTTCGAGTGCCTGTCCGAGCGCAAGTTCAGGGTTGATCTGCCGCATGGGCCGACGCTTTACCCGGTCCATTGCGACGTGACGCTGCGCGATTACGGCGACTGTCTGGACGCGGGCCTGGTCTTCAGCGGAGGCGTGCCTGAATCGCCCATGGGCGAGGGCAACTATCATGTGATGCGCGCGGACCTGCTGACGAATCTATTCCTGAAGGTCGTGACGAAGGAGGCGGCCGCGAAATACATCCTGCGCGCCGGCCGGATCGTGCTCGTCAACCCGTGGCTCGCGCCGGGCTACTTCTTCAAGGTGCTCCACCGGGAAACGCCATGGCCCTTCCATGCCTCGGTCCGGTTCATGAAGCCCGAGGGCCCGTTCGATCTCGCCGTGGGCGCGGACACCTACGAGCACACGACCGCCGTGAACCAGGCGCAGAGCCCCTCTGAAACGGTGTTCGACCTGGATGGCCGCGAGTTGTATGCCGGACTCGCGCTCACGGAGCGGGCGCAAAAGATCGAGTTCACGAGCCAGCCGGACAAGGAAATCATCGCCGATCTGCCCAAAACCGATCCGCGCTATGGCCAGGCCGTGGAATTCGCGAAGAACAACCACTTCTTCAAGGAAGGCGAGCCCGCCCTTTTCACGGTGGTCGTTACGGCCTTTCGCGAAATGCCGGCGGGCTTCGACCTGGTCCTTGAGGACGCCTTCCTGCGTACGCTCCGCAAACTCGATTACGCGCGGGCCGACGGAGCGGTCACGATCGGCGTGCGGTCGTATGCCGAGGCCCGGCTGGCCTGCCGGGTGGAGGGCCTCAAGCCGGGCGTCTACCACCTGCGCGCGGTCAGCGCGGACGGCAGCGTCACGGCGCTTGAGGACTACTGCGCGTTCGAGGTGATGAGCCGCGCAAAGGGCGCGCTCCCGCCGCCGCTCCTCTCCGGCCTGCCGTACCTGTATTGCAGCCGCACAGAGACGATCGGCCTCATGACCGACGCGTTCGACCCGTGGTTCGCGAAAAGCGCGGACGAGCGCCACTACATGGCGTGCGCGAACTTCCTGCCCAGGAGCGCGCGCGACTTCCACGTCGCTCCCACCGTCCACGCCTACCAGCGCGAATGGTTCCTGTGGCTGGGCACCCGCTGCGCCGAGCAGTACCTGGCGAAAGACAACATGGACCTGATCGCGGAGGCGGATTACGTCAACGTCCACGAGGAAGTGCGCGAGTGCCCCTGCGCCTCGCTGCTCTGGGCCACCACGTACAAGGGAAAAGTCAAAGAGGAGCTGGTCAAGTTCCTCGACGCCAGGGGCGATGCCGCCATCGACCGCCAGAAACTCAAGGCTGCCGAACACATTGACGGCGACATGCTCTGCGAGCTCGGCCGGCGCTACTGGTCGGAATGGCTCGACTGGGCCAACAAGTTCATAAATGAGGACAACCGTGAATTCATGCGCGGCCTCCGGAAATGCAATCCGGGTCTCAAGCCGTCAAAATACGGTCCGGCCCATATATATGCCTCGCATTACAAGGGCGTGGAGTACATCCGCTACCTCGGCTCGCTCGGCCAGGCCGCGGAGGAGTTCGGCTTCTGGCAGTACGAGGATTATCCTTTCTTGTGCCGCTACAACATCGAGCGCGGGACCTATTTCCTGGCGTCCTGCCTGCTGGCCATGCCCGGGCACCGCATCTACCCTGAGATCTATACGACCTCCATCCAGGGCTGCCCGGACGGAGCGGTATTTTACGCGCACCCGCCGTTCGGCTATCACCCGGTCAATCCGCCCATCCGCATCAAGCGCCGGTTCATGGACTATTACTACGGCTCGGCGCACTTCACGGGGGACAGCTTCAAGTTCTGGGAGAAGCGCGGTTTCCAGGCTTGCAGGTTCGACCGCGAACGCTACGAGGCGCTGCTTCGCGCCGCGGCCGTCGTGAACGATAATCCGGCGAAGCGACCGCTGAAATGCGCTGCATTCGTTTTCAGCGAAGAGTCGTGGCAGGCCGCGGAGAGGGTGCTCGCCAAGTCCACCCCGCACGGGATTGTGGACATTCGCAAGACCGCGACCGAGTGCGTGCCGTACGCCTACGAGATGGCGCGCTACGCCGGGCTCCAGGCGGGCTTCGTGACGATGATCGAATCCGTCGGCAAGCTCGATCCAGCGCAGGTGGACACCCTCGTCCTGCCGCCGCTCAAGGGCGTGTCGAAGCCGTGCCTCGACGCCATCCGGCGGCTCCACGCGCAGGGCGTCAACCTGCTGGCTTTCGAGAACGTGCCCGGCCTGGAGGATCTCTTCGGCGTCAAGGACACCGGCGCCTTCGCGCGCATAGAGAATCTCAAGGCATCCGATTCGTTCCTCGGAGGGATGACGGAAACCTGCGAGGAGCCGCTCTGCGAAGGAAGCTACGCGGTTGACGGCGCAGAGGTGCTGATAAACTCCGAAATACCCGTGCTTACGCTCAGGCGCAACAACGGCGCGCAGGCCGCGTTCTACAATGTTCCGCCGACGCTGGTGCGCGGCGACCAGCTCCACAAGGCGGCCGACGATTACGGCAAGGACAGCATCAGCCGGCTCATCAATGCGGCTACCGCAAGGATAATGACGATGTTTTCTGACGCGGGCGTCTCGACGACCGCCGGGCGCCTGACCGGGTCGGAAACGCTCGGCGGCGGGATCATGGTTACCGTCGGCAACCCGGATGAAAAGAGTCATATCACCCCGACAGTCACGATCCGCAAGCTCGGGGCGGAGCAGGCGCTTTATTCGAGCGACATGCCGTGCACGGTTCTTTCCGATTCAGGCGACAAGCTCGCCTTGCGCGTTAACATTCCCGCGGAAGAGACAGCCGTGATCGTGGTACAATAAACCCGGATTTTGCGGGATGATTGAACGCATGAATGAGGTGCGCCTCTAAACATCGACGAAGGAGAATGTCTGTTGAAAAAGACGGTCGAAAAGCGCGCAAGTCACGAGGACTTGCCGCGCTTGGATTCGATGGCACGGGCGGTCGATCCGGCTGCGACACTCTGGTACGACACGCCGGGAAACGGCTTTCAACAGGCGCTTCCGCTTGGCAATGGGCGGATCGGGGCGATGATCGCGGGCGGGGTGGACGAGGAGCGAATCGTTTTGAACGAAAGCTCGCTTTGGTCCGGCTCGCGACAGGATGCCGACCGGCCGGACGCGCACAAGGCGCTGCCCGAAATCCGGCGGCTGCTCCTTGAAGGCAGGAATATCGAGGCCGAGGAACTGGTCAGCGAGAAGTTCATTTGCCAGGGCCAGGGCTCGGGCAAAGGCGATGGCGCGAACGTGCCGTTTGGCTGTTACCAGGTGCTTGGCAATCTCCTGCTCCGGTTTGCCGCCGGCAGCAGGGACGCGGCCTTGTCATACCGGCGCGAACTGGATCTTGCGACCGCGACCGCGCGCGTCGAGTACGAGCTGAGCGGAGTCCGGTTCGAACGTGTCCATTTTGTCAGCGCGCCGGACGAGGTGTTTGTGTCGAGGCTGAAGGCGTCGAAGCCCGGCGCTCTCACGTTTTCGGTTTCGCTCGATCGTCCGGAGCGGTTCGCCGCCGCGGCCGCCGCCGACAACGAGCTGCTGATGACCGGCGCGCTCAAGGATGGCTGCGGCGGCAATGGCGTCGCCTATGCGGCGCGCGTGCGCGTGATGACGACTGGCGGCAAAACGCGTGCACAGGCGAACGCGCTCGAGGTGACCGGCGCGGACGAAGCGGTGTTGCTGCTGGCGGCGGCAACTGACTATCGCGGTTTTGCCGGCAGGCAAGTGTCAGATCCGGCTGCCGCAACACGCGCCGATCTCGACAAGGCTGCGCGCCGCTCGTTTGCCGATCTCCATCGCGACCATGTGCGCGATCATCAGAAATGGATCAGCAGTGTAGAACTCAAGCTCGCGGCAACGGCAAACAGCGCCCTGCCCACGGATCGGCGGATGATGGGTTTTGCGGGAGGCGCGGACGATCCTGCGCTTGCCGCCCTGTACTTCAATTACGGCCGGTATCTTCTGATAGGCTCGTCGCGGCCAGGCGGGCTGCCGGCGAATTTGCAGGGCATCTGGGCCGGGGATGTGCAGACGCCGTGGAATGGCGACTGGCACCTCGACATCAATCTCCAGATGAACTACTGGGCGGCCGAAGCGTGCAACCTGTCCGAGCTGTCAGAGCCGCTGCACAAGCTGATTGCGTCGTTGGTCGAGCCTGGCAGCAGGACGGCGAAGGCTTACTACAACGCGCGCGGCTGGGTTGCCCATGCGATAACGAATCCGTGGGGCTTCACGTCGCCCGGCGAGAATGCCTCGTGGGGCGCAACAACGGGCGGCTCTGCCTGGCTGTGCGGGCATCTGTGGGACCATTATGCATATACATTAGATCGCGCGTTTCTCGCCTGGGCTTATCCGATCATGAAGGAGTCAGCGCTGTTCTATTTAGACAACCTGGTCGAGGAGCCAAAGCATAAATGGCTGGTGACGGGCCCGTCCAACTCGCCGGAGAACGGCTACCGCCTTCCGGACGGGCGCACGGCGAACGTCTGCCTCGGGCCGACCATAGACATGCAACAGTTGCGGGAGCTGTTCGGCAATACAGCGCGCGCGGCAGAAATACTTTGTATTGACGCCGGATTGCGAAAGGAGTTGGATGCGAAGCGCGCCCGGCTTGCGCCAAACCAGGTCGGGCCGGATGGCCGGCTTCAGGAATGGCTCGAGCCGTATGCCGAGCTTGAGCCGAGGCATCGGCACACGTCGCCGATGTACGGCCTGTATCCCGGCAACGAGATTACCGTGCACACAACTCCGGAACTGGCTGCGGCCTGCCGCAAGTTTCTCGATGCCCGCGGCGACGACGGGACCGGCTGGGCGCTTGCCTGGCGAATGAATCTGTGGGCGCGGCTTGGCGATGGCGAGCGTGCCCACAAGCTGTTTGCCATGCTGCTTCGCCCCACCGGTGAAACTGGCTTTAACATGTCGGACGGCGGCGGGTCCTACGCCAACCTGTTTTGCGCGCATCCGCCGTTCCAGATAGACGGAAATTTCGGGGGCTGTGCCGGCATTGCGGAAATGCTGCTGCAAAGCCGCCTTGAGCACAAGGGGGGAACGGATGGTGGTTCCGGAAGCGGGGAATGCGTTATTGAACTGCTGCCGGCCCTGCCCAGGGCGTGGAAGGACGGCTCGGTCACAGGGCTGAAGGCGCGCGGCAATCTCCTGGTTGACATTGCGTGGGAGGATGGAAAGGTGACGGCTTATCGCATCGCCTCGGCCGGACCCTGCGAAGTCAGCGTGCGTGTGAATGGGAGGATCAGCACCGTGAGTGGAAGCCGTGAACAACCTCAGACGCCAATCGTCAGCAAAACGGAAACGCAGGGATCAGTGCCTCAAGCATGAGGTACTGCAATAAACCCGGGTTTTGCGTTTGAAAAATGAACGCTGCTTATAACCGGTAACCCATCAGGCTTTTACAACTGCATAGCGTTTGAATTGCCATGAACGCAAAAGTGCGGGTGAGTTGTTGTAAAAGATGTTCATTTATCAAACCACGAGGGATTGGCCATAGTGCGGCATCTGCTGTGTTGCAGCGGGTTCGGAGTATGTCAATACGCCTTCACCCGCTGCGCCTTGCATCTGCCGCACTCTGACCAATCGCAAAATCCGGGTTAAAAAACAAATTGTTTCTCCCTCTCCCACGGGGAGAAGGCCGGGGTGAGGGTTGGCGAAGCCATTAGAAAGGATGCACGGAGATGAAAAGGCAATTGATGAGCAACCGTCCGGCTAGTTGGAAGTCCGTCCTCAAGGCTGTCCGTGACAGCGAGGCATGTCAGCCCCTCGCGCGGGGGGTTGTCGCCGTCGCCGACGCGGCGCTGGCGCGGCCCATTACGAAACGCGCCTTCTCGCTAAGCGACGCCGAGGCAGAGCGCATCCGGGCTGAGATGGGAGAGATCGGCCGCGAGCGTATCGAGCTCTATGCGCTCGCCATGAAGGATTTCGCGAACAGTGGAATCCTGGAGCGCGATCTGCCGGCCCTGGCGGCGGCGGCGGTCCTGACCGGCAAGCAGGACTACGCCGCTCGCTGCGTGGCGCAACTCGATGAAGCGGCCTCCTGGTCGCCGTTGCAGCGCCCGGGCTGGGCCCACTATCTGGAGCGGGTTCCCATGCCCAAGACCGGCAAGGAACAGGCCTGGCTGGCGACGGGTCAGTCGGTGCGCGGCATTGTCACGGCGCTCGACATCCTCCCCAAGGGCGCCATCAATGAGGACTTGGACAGCCGCCTGCGCGGCCTGTTACAGGAAGAAGTCCGCATCATCAGCGACGACTGGAAGCTGAAGCGATCGTGGTTCGTGGAGTGCCACAGTCCCAGTTGCAACCAGTGGGTCCTGCCGACGGAGGGGTTGATTCGCGCCTGCCTGTGGCTGGGTCCGGACGAGAACCGCGAAGCCTACGAGCTCGGCGTCGCCAACATGCGCGAGGCGCTGGATTCGCACAACCCCGAGGGCGCCTGGGAGGAAGGGCTGTGGTATGGGGCATTCTCACTGGATAGCATTTGCCATGCGGTGAGGGCCATGGCTGTGGCGGGCGATGACCGCCTCGCTCAGCATCCCTACCTGTCGCGGTGCGCCGAGTGGATGGTGCAGTGCATCCAGCCGGCCGGCCATGTGATGAACGCGTTCGATAACATCCTCGGCCGTAGGGGCGGACGGACCATGATGTTGCAGCCGCGCGTGACGATGCTGGCGGATGCCACGGGCAGCGAGGTCGCGTGCTGGGCCTTGGAACATTGTCTGGGCGGACCGTCGCCCACGCTGCCCGGCCTGGCCGTGCGGGTTCGGGGGGTCTCGCCGAAGGAACCGCGCCTGCACGGCGCTTATCACGGCGGGGGCGCCTGCGTGCTGTGGCGAAGCTCATGGGAGGAGGACGCCAGCGGCGTCTGGATCCGGGGCGGCCATCCAAAGGATTCGCACAACCATCACGACCGGGGGCACGTGAACGTCATCCTTGGCGGCCGCCTGGCCCTGATGGAGGCCGGCACCCCGATGTACAGCCACCCCAAGATGGCGACCCATTTTTCGTCGGCCATGGGCCACAACGTGCTTCAGATCGGCTCGGAGCCCATCCTGCCGGGGATTAACGAGGTCGTGGCGGGGAACCCGCCGCGCGGCTGGCAACGCCGGGGATCGGCGCCCTTCGAGGTCCATCGCCTCGACGACACCGGCGGCGACGTGAGTGTGGATGTCTCGGCTTGCTACGAGGAAGGCGTCTCCTGGGTGCGCCGCGTCCGCTGGTCGGCGGATAGCGTCGGCGTGTCCGACACCGTCCGCCTCCCGCAACCCGATATCCCCCGGTTTCGCTGGCACTTGGCCGCGGAGAAAGACGCCGAAGTGGCGGTGGGCCGGGCCGCCGACGGCAAGTCCGCGACAATACGGTGGCCGGGCTTCACGATGGCGCTGTCCGCAACGACACCGTTCGCGATCGAAACGGAAGTGTTGTTGGACACCACGCTGGCCGGAACGGATTATGGCGGCGAGCATCCGGGCGTTGTGATCCGACCGGAAGCGGCGACGGATGCGTTCAGTGTCGAGATGACGGTTGCCGCGGCGAGCGATTGGGAAGCATGAACGCATATCAGGCGCCAATAGTGGATGGACCGTTGATTGCCCATAACGGGGATGAAATTCTTGACGGAACGCAACACAAAAGAGGTGGTTGACATGAATGCGAATCGGTTCGGCGGGGCTTTACGACTGACCGTCGGCGCGCCGTCGTGCGACGTGCCGGGGTTCACCAACGTGCAGGTGCAGTGCGCGATAGACCGGGTGGCGTCCGCCGGCGGGGGCGAGGTGGAACTGGCCCCTGGCGTTTACTCGCTGGCCGACTCGGTGCACCTGCGGTCGGGCGTCACCCTCCGCGGCGCAGGCGAGAAGACCATCCTCCGCAAGAACCCCGTCAAGACCGCCAACGTGGTCTGTTTTCTGGGCTTCGGCCACGACGACATCCTGGTTGACAACCCCGACGCCTTCGCCATGGGCGACGGCGTCTACATCTGGGACGCCGCCGCCTGGGGCTTCTACGCCACTGTCGGCACGCTCATCAGCCGCCGGGGCGACACCTGGTTCTACGACCAGCGCCATAGCGGCGACTACACCCCGCGGGATAGGGCTGTCGTGCAGACGCTCTTCTCGGCCGTCAGTGCCCGCGACGTGACGGGGGCAGCCGTCGAGGCCCTGGCCATCGACGGCAATGCGGCAGAGAACTTGCCGCTGAACGGCTGTCGTGGCGGCGGGGTCTTCGCCCACCGCTGTCGCGAAGTGGCCTTCCGCGACCTGATCATTCGCGACTTCCACGGTGAAGGCATCAGCTTCCAGACGTGCGATGACGCCGAGATCGGCGGCTGCCGGATCGAGCGCTGCCGCGGCAGTGGCATTCACCCCGGCAGTGGGTCCAACCGGTTCCACATTCACCACTGCACGGTTCGCGAGAACACCGGCTGCGGGCTGTTCTACTGCCTCCGCGTCCGCGACAGTGTGCTGGAAGACTGCCTGTTCGAGGCCAACGGCCAGCACGGCGTGTCGATCGGCACTCGTGACACCGGCCACGTCAATCGCCGGCTGACGATCCGCGGCAACGGCGGGGCGGGCGTTTACCTCCGTCGCTGTTCGAGGCCCGACGGGCCGCACAACAACCTCGTCGAGGCCTGCGCCATCGAAGAAAACTGCGCCGCCGACGGCGAGGCGGAGGTGGTCGTTCAGGGCGCGACCGCCGGCACGCGGCTGATCGGGAACTCGATCCGTCGCCGGCCCGGCAAGCCCGGCATCGTGATCAACCCCGAGATCGAAGAACTGGAACTATCCGGTAATCGCATCGCCCCGGCCGGCGACGGCGCGATCGTCGACCGCCGCGGCCAGCCGGCGGATTTCGAGCCGACATTCTGATGAAAAAGGTTCTTCAGCATCGTGTCCTTACGTGGCGGAGCAGGATGGTCGCAATGCCGAACGCGAGGCCAACTCGGCCAATTGGTCAATTGTCTCCGGCCCGAGTCCGCCTTCCTGGAAAATGCCGACGTTGAACGTCACGCCGCCGCCTGCCGCCTTGAAGTCTTGGAGCAGTGTGGCGTGATCGGCGGTCGAATATACGGGTTTTCGTGGCGAATTCCTTTTCGGTGTCCGAGCCGGGGTTGTGAACGGTTACGAATTTTCAAATAGTCCGTTTTCATTTTCACGGCTGCGTTCACAGCATTTTCCGCATGCCAGGCAGAATTACCCTTGACAGTTTGAAACGGTTGCGGATGATGAAAGCGTGTCAATCCGGGGCCTGAAAGAGCCGGCGGGAAATACAGAACGGGAGGATTTGTCACATGCTTTCATGTATCGCAACGAGATTGCTTCTGCGCGTCTTGTCAATGGTGTTGGTGGTTGTTGCCGTGCGTGGTCTGGCGCAGGCCGCGCCTGCCGCAACCAACGTACCGCCGGCGACAGTGGGCAAGGTTTCCCAGGAGGACTGGAATGCCTACTGCAAATGGATGGCGACGCTTCCCGCCGACCAGCTGGCGTGGGAAAAGATGCTTCAAAAACACCTCGGCAACTACTACTTCCCTGTATACCTGAAGCAGCGCCTGGCGGGCGGCTATACGCTCGCGGAGCCGGACGACTGGGGTTTCGTCCAGGACGATCCGGCGCTGCCCCGCGTCCTGCTGATCGGAGACTCGATCTCCCACATGTACACCGCATCCGTCCGCAAGCTGCTGAAGGGCAGGGCGAACGTGCACCGGGCGCCGGCCAACTGCTACTCGACACGGGACGGGCTGGCGAATTTTGACGATTGGGTTGCGCCGCCGCCGGGCAAGCGCTGGGACCTGATCCACTTCGGCTTCGGCTATCACGACCGCCTGCGCCCCGGGGCGCCCTATGCCGCCAACCTTGAAAAGCTGATCGAGCGGCTGCGGAAAACCGGCGCAATCCTGGTCTGGGCCCGGACGGTTCCCTTCACAGACACGCCGGCAGCCGGGGACCAGGTCAGGAAGCTCAATGAAACTGCCGACGCCGTCATGGCCAGGCACAACGTCAAGGTTGACGATCTTTACTCGACGGTGGCCGACAGCCCGGATAAATACCTCTGCAGCGACAGGATTCACTACAACTCCGAGGGCGTCAGGCGCCAGGCCGAAGAGGCTGCCAGGGTGATCGCCGAGGCGCTGCAAGCCCGGAAATAGGGGCATTGCGCCTGACCGGGTCGGAAACGCTCGGCGGCGGGATCATGGTTGCCGTCGGCAACCCGGATGAAAAGCGGCACATCACCCCGACAGTCACGATCCGCAAAATCCGGGGTTATTCGAGCGACATGCCGTGCAAGGTTCTTTCCGATTCAGGAGACAAGCTCGCCTTGCGCGTTAACATTCCCGCGGAAGAGACAGCCGTGATCGTGGTCAGGTAACCCAGCGGCGCAGGCTGGCCGGCGGGTCTGTTCTGAACCAGTCGGCGCGATTGAATATGCGCATGGCATTTCCGCCCAGGATGTCAGCCTTGCCGCTTTCCGGAATCGCCGCGTATGCGATCGGCCCCACACCCCAGCCGAGATGGAACAGGCTGAAATCGCTGCCGAGCGTGAGATGCCCGGGCCCGCAGGCCTGAACAAGCCGTTCCACCCCGTCCACGGCCATGATGGAGCAGGAGTTAGCGTAGACATTTGGATGCTGCAGGCCGATGCGCGCATGGGCGGCGCCGCCGTGGCCGTTGATAATGGTCAGCTCCGGATAGCGGCGCGCCAGTTCAATGACGTCCTTGTCCGCGCCCAGGTCGTGATTGATGTAAATCAGCCTCTTTTCATTGAGAAATTCCATTACCGGCGCGAGGAACGCATCCGTGATGCGATACTCCGGCTGGTGGTAGCGGTGCATCTTGACCCCGCAGCGCAGGCCGAGATCATAGCAGCGCTTGAGCTCGTCCAGGTTCCTTTCAGGGCTGTTGGAAGAGAGCACGCAGTAGCCCAGGATGCGGCCCGGCGCGGCCCTGGCCGCCTCGAGCAACTGGTCGTTGCCGCGCTTGAGAGAGCCGGCGCCGCCGACGGTGATCGCGGAACAGACGACGACGTCCACGCCATAAAGGTCCATCTCGCGCACCATCATTTCGGGATCGTACTGCGGCCGGGCGCAGGCGGAAGCGCATTGGCCATAGTGCCCGTGCAGGTCAATGACCGGCAGGAAATCGAGCGGCGCCCCGGCCAGGAGCGCGGCGCGGACCCGGTCGGGCGGCGGGGCATCCGCCCCGGATGCCGGGCGCGGCGTTCCTGGCCTGGCCGCGGCGCGGCCCAACTTCACACCCGCCAGCAGGTCCCGCAGATTCTCCCCGGCGATCCGCTGCGCCGCCTGTTCCGGCACATCGGCATAGCGCGGCCATGTCACGATCAGGCCCGGGTCGAAAATCGGGAACTCGCCCGTGAACAGCAGGCGCTCCGAACCCAGTCCGGCGCTGACCAGTTCCGGGAAGCCCCCTGCGGCGCAGGTGATGTCGCAGCGCACATTCGGGCAGGCGCGCAGAAGGGGCAGCAGCCGCCGGTTTTCCAGCATGCCGGTGTGAACGAGGATGATTGGGAGGTCCGGGTACGCTTCCGCAGTGCGCTGAATGTGGTCCAGGTCCGGCTTGTGGCCCCACGGGAAGCTGCCAGGACCAATGCCATTGTAGGATACGAACAGCGGCATTCGCTGCGCCTGGAGTTCTTCAAGGAGCGGGCCGAGGCAGTAGGGTAGGAAATCGTAGCGGTGCCATTCCGGCCAGGCGCGTACGGCGCGAATGCCCTGCGCCAGCAACGATGCCACCCATTCGCGCGGCGGCGGCAGTTCGCCGGTGCCTGGAGGCGTTAGCGCAACGCTCGGATGCAGGCGCGGCGAGGCCCGGCAGAAATCGAGGATAAAGGCATTGTCGCCAAAGCGCCCGATCTCCACCTCCTGCTGATCGTACACCAGGGCTTCGGCAATCCCGAACCTGTCCATCATCCGCAGCAAGACCCCGGGCTCGGTGATCCCGCGGCGGTCGAAGAACCCGCTCTCGCCCACGCCCATGCAGCAATCAAACAAGGCGATATCCGGCGCATTCTGACGGAATGAGTGTTTCATTGCCCCTCGTTTCTGTTTTTGCCGGGAATGCTAGCATCCGCCTGCCCGGGCATCAAGCGCCGGATCGCCCCTGCCCGGCGCCGGTCCTGAACGCGGCGCAAGAAATCTGGTACCTTAATTTTACATCGCGCAAGTTTGGCGCAGACGCAAGGCGCCGGGGGTGATGCGGTATAATCCCGGATTTTGCGATTGGTCAGAGTGCGGCAGATGCAAGGCGTAGCGGGTGAAGGTGTATTGTGACATACTCCGAACCCGCTACAACACAGCAGAT
>JAAZAB010000171.1 GCA_012514555.1 Lentisphaerota bacterium | reverse complement strand
TGCGCATGACGAACTGATTGCCGGTGGCAAAGGGCGGGTCCAGGTAGATCAACTGCGCCTTGCCCGCGTATTTTTCAAGCAGCTCGGGGGCGGCGGACTCGATGTCGCACGCGTAAAACTCGCCGCGGGGCGCTTCGCCCGGCGTCAGTTCCCGCTCGACATGCACCCGTTCCAGCCTCATGAGGACACCTCCCGCAATTTGTGTCATTATACCACATGCCCGCGCCGCAAGTCACGAAATTTGTTAAATTGCCCGACGCGCTTGATGACGTCCGGAAAATTGCCTATAATAATTGCATATAATAGATGAAAGAGGCGTTCAAATGCTGGACATCAACCTGATCCGATCCGATCCCGAGCTGGTCAAGGAGGGCCTTGCCAGGCGGGGATGCCAGGCGGACTTGGACGCGCTTCTTGAAACGGACGCCAAGCGCAGGGCGCTCGTCGTCGAAAACGAGGCGATCAAGGCCGAGCGCAACCGCTTGAGCAAGCAGATCCCCGAGCTCAAGAAGCGCAAGGAGGATACCGCCGATCTGATGGCGCGGCTCAAGGACATGGCCGACCGCGTAAAATTGCTGGACGAGCAGCAGGGCGCGCTGGAGGAGCAGATCAGAAAATTCCTGCTGGCGCTGCCCAATTTGCCGGCGGACGGCGTGGTCGCCGGCGGCAAGGAAGCCAATCGGGTGGTAAAGACATTCGGCGAAAAACCGTCTTACCCCTTCGAGCCCCAGAACCATGTGGAGCTTTGCACGCAGCTAGGGCTGATCGACTACGAGCGCGGCGTCAAGATGGGCGGCAACGGCTACTGGCTGTACACGGACCTGGGCGCCCGGCTGGAATGGGCGCTGCTCAACTACTTCATCACCGAGCACATCCGCGACGGCTACACCTTCATGCTGCCGCCCCATGTGCTGACCTATGAGTGCGGCGTCACCGCCGGCCAGTTCCCCAAATTTGAGGAGGACGTCTACCGGCTCTCCGAGGAGGGCTTCCACTTCCTGCTGCCCACGGCGGAGACGGCGCTGGTCAACCTCCACCGGGGCGAGATCCTCGAAGAGGAGGACCTGCCCAAGCGCCTCTTCGCCTACACGCCCTGCTATCGGCGCGAGGCAGGCTCCTACCGGGCCAGCGAGCGCGGCATGGTGCGCGGCCACCAGTTCAACAAGGTGGAGATGTTCGGCTACGCCCGGCCGGAGGACTCGGCCAAATTGCACGAAGAGCTGATTGAAAAGGCCTGCCGCCTGGTCGAGGGCTTGAACCTTCACTACCAGCTTTCAAAGCTGGCGGCGGGCGACTGCTCGGATTCGATGGCCACCACCTTTGACATCGAGCTGTGGCTGCCCAGCATGAACGAGTACAAGGAGTGCTCGTCGGTTTCCAACGCGATGGACTATCAGGCGCGGCGCGGCAACATACGCTTTCGCCGCAAGGACAGCCGGAAGATTGAGTTCGTGCACACGCTCAACGGCTCCGGCCTCGCCACCAGCCGGCTTTTGCCCGCCATCGTCGAGCAGTTCCAGCGCGGCGACGGCAGCGTGACGGTGCCCGAAGCGCTCCGGCCGTTTTTCGGCATGGATGTAATCCGCAGGCGCTGACGCGAAGGGCGCGGGCCATATCGGCGGGGCTGCCCGCCGATCAAAAACCCAACGAAAAGACCGGCCTTTACGCTTGGAAAGGCCGGTCAGACCATCAACAAAGTCGGCATAGGCTTCAATCGCTCCCGGCGGCATGTACGCCGGGAGCG
>JAAZAB010000170.1 GCA_012514555.1 Lentisphaerota bacterium | reverse complement strand
GACCGGCAACGCCAAGATCACGGGCACGGTTGACGGCGCCGGAATCCTGATCGTCAACGGCGGTGTGGAAATTGACTTGGCCGGAACGTTCCATTACGAAGGCCTGGTCATAATCATCGGAGACAACATTAACGATTCTTCGCTGGAATTCAACGACAAGGGCAATGCGAACATTCTAGGGGCGACCGTAGTCATCGGCGGCGAGGTTGATATGCGGGTCAAGAGTTCCACGGCCATAAGCTACAGCAGCGCCGCCCTGGCTAACCTCAGCGAGATTTGGCCGAAAGAGGCGGTTAACACCAGTAAGTGGAAAATCCTCAAGCCCGGCTCATGACGGCCTTGAGAACGCGTTCCACCCCGAGATCGCCGAAGTCCGGCCTTGCCTTGATCACGCGGACGCTGCGCCCGCAAGGCCGCCATATCTCAGGATCGCTCGGCCCGAACAGGGCGGTCACTTTCAGGCCCAGGCCGGCGGCAAGGTGCGTCACGCCCGAGTCGTTTCCAACATAGGCGGCGCATTTGCCCAATACCGCGGCCAGATGCAGGAGTGACAGGTTGCCCATGCGCCGGGCTTCCGGCGCAAGCCGAACGATCTCTTCTTCGATCCGGGCATCCGCTTCGCCGAATATGAAAAACGGGCGCCATTCGCGGCTTTGTTCCAGCCCGGCCGCCAGGGCCGCGTAGCGCCCGGCCGGCCAGTTTTTTACCGGACTGCCGCTTCCGGGATGCAGCGCAACAGCCCGGGGTCCGAACGGCAGCGGCCCGATCCCGGCGGGGAGCGGCATTGGCTTGATTTTTAGCCGGAATGTTTGCGGCCTTCCCGAAACCAGCCCCGCGTCGAGCAGCGGCGCCATGAAATGCCGGGCCGCGTGAGTTGAGCCCAGCCTGCCGGGAATATTCAGCAGGCGCCCGGGCACGGCCGCGCGGAGATTGGCCGCGACAACGCCGTCCGGATCATGAAGGCAATTCACCACGCAGTCGAAGGATGCCAGCCGCATGCGCTCAGCCGGCGCAAAGCCGTCCGCGCCAAAGGCCTCGGCCCAACCGGCCGAATCTATCGAGGAGATTTCGTCCGCGAGCCCGCACGCCCGCGCCAGTTCTCCGTAAGAGGGGCGCGTCGCCAGGTGAATAACCGCCCCCGGATTGGACGAGCGCAGCGCGGCAAGCGCCGGCAGCAGCACCATGAAATCGCCGAGAGCGCCCGAGCGCAGGCAGAGGATGCGCAATGGCTGCGTCTTCATGGCCAAGGCTCCGGGGCTCAATACCAGAAAAGGCCGAGGGCCAGAAGAAGCGCGCCAAACGCCACGATGCCCGCGCCGAGACCGCGGCGCAAAACAGGCATGCGCTCCAGGGCTGCCGCGGCTTGCCGAAAGCGATAGGGGCTCCACACCAGGACGCACCCGACAATCACAAGCGCATACGCGAATACGGTCACGGCAAGGCGGGACGGGTGATCGTGAAAAAAAGCGGCATCCAGGAGGGGCTGCGGCAGAAGCAGAAGCACGGCGCCCAAAGCCCGCACGGAGAGCATTTCATCCATAAGGAACACGGCAGCCAGGTAGACCAGTGGCGCGCCAAGGTAGACTATGAATCGGCGTTCCTCGATGAACGCCATTTTTTCCTGGAGCAGCAGATATGCGAACCATGTCACCGCCACCGCGGCAAGGACCCGGCCCGGCCACACGCTCCGCGGAAATGCCGCCGCGGCCGACCGGGCCGCGCCCGGCGCGAGGAAAGGCGCAAGGCCGGCGGCGGCCAGCAGCGCGCCGGTTACGATTGCATTAAATGCCAGAGGCGACAAGCCTTTCCTCCTGATTCCCCGCCACCCGTCCGTAAAGCGTCTGCGGCATGACCCGCTCTATGACAGCCCTGATATAGTCTCCGGGCCGGGTCGCGGAAGCCGGCTCGAAAACAACCGTCTTGTTGGAATCAGTGCGGCCGGCCCATCGGCCCCGGTTACTTTTGCTCCGCCCTTCTACAAGAACCGGAAGTGTTTGTCCAATCAACTTTTCGTTGATATCGAGGCACCACCTGTCCTGGTCCTCCAGGAGGCAATGGTTTCTGCGGAGCTTTTCCTGCTCCGGCACATCGTCCGGAAACGCGGCGGCAGGCGTGCCGGGCCTGGGGCTGTACTTGAAGATAAAGGCGTTGTCGAAGCGTATCTCATCCATCAGCGAGCGCGTCTCGAGAAACTGCGCTTCGGTTTCGCCGGGAAATCCCACGATGATGTCCGTGGTCAGCGCAATTCCCGGCACGGCCGCACGCAGGCGGGCAACCGCATCCCGGTATTCCGCGGCCGTGTACCCGCGGTTCATCCGGGCCAGGATCGCGTCCGAGCCGGACTGGAGCGGCAGGTGCAGGTGCGGGCACAGCGGCCTGATCTCTGACATGGCGCGGCAAAGTTCGCGCGTGCAGCCGGAGGGATGGCCCGAAGTGAAACGGATGCGCCGCAGTCCCGGCACCCCGCTGACGGCTTCGAGCAGCGCCGGGAACGGCTCGCTAAAACCCATCGGGGACCGGAACCCGGGGGGCCATACGGGATTGGCCCGGCCATAGGACATGACGCTCTGGCCAAGCAGGGTGACCTCGGTTGCGCCGTTCGCGGCCACATGCCGCGCTTCCGCCAGCACGAATTGGGCGCTCCGGCTCCATTCCCGGCCCCGGACCTCCGGCACAATGCAGTACGCGCAGCGCCTGTCGCACCCGAGCAGGATATTGAGGAAGGCGGAAACCTTGCCTTTCTCATGGGTATCAACGTCCTCGGGCGCGCCAATCTCCACGGCTGCGTCCAGGATCGGGCCGCGGCCGGCCATAACGGCCTCCAGCGCGAGCGGAACCGCGTGCAGGCGATGCGTGCCCACCGCGAAGTCGAGACCCTTGACCAGGTCGAATATCTCCGCGCGCATTCTCTGCACCATGCAGCCCATGACGCCGAAAATCGCCCGGCCGCCCCTTCTCCGCGCGTCGCGAATCAGAATCCTGAGCTTGCCGATGGCCTTGTCCTCGGCCTTGCCCCGCACGCTGCAGGAGTTGACGATGAACACCTCGGCGTCACGCTCATTCTCCGCCAGCACGTGCCCGCAACGGCGAAGCGATTCCGCAACGCGCTCGCTGTCCCGCTCGTTCATCTGGCAGCCGTAGGTCTTTATATATATCCTCACTCGCCCCGATCCCTTTCTTCCGGAGGACTGTCGGAGTCCGGACTGAAAATGGCCGGCATGTGGCGCAGGCTCCAGCGCGGCTCGCGGAGACGGCCGCCAAGATGGGTTTCCAGCGCCTTGGTCAAAGGCCAGGTCAGCCCGCTCACCACCTTGCCCGCAATCGTGTGCTGCCTCAGAAAACGCGCCTGGAAATCGAAATCAAGATCGTCGGGAAAGGCGTACTCGCCGGAACCCGTCAGGCTGAGGACATCCCCTTCGATGCGTATCTCTTCAGAGCGCGCCCTGCCGCCGCCAATATCAAAGGCAGCGCTCGCGTCCGTCTGGCGCATGATCCAGTCCAGGCCGGGAATGATGCTCGACAGGAGCTCCGTGAGTCCCCCGAAAAGCGGAATCCTGAAAATCCGGCCATCCTCGACGATCACCGACACCTCCCCTTCCAGGGCGCCCGGCCAATTGGTCCCCGATTGGCCGGCGAGCAGCCCGGACCCCGACAGCAGCCCGGCATAGCCTTCCGGATTAGGGAACCCGAGGCTGCCCAGCACCGCGCCGAGCTCGGCCTGCCTCAGCTCGCCCTGCGCGGCGAACTTCATGCGCCCCTGCCCGTCCGGCGGACCCCAGACCGAGAGAAAAGCGTCCAGCGTTCCGCCCGCAATCTCTCCAACCAGCACAGGGAAATCGATGTTCCACCCGTCCACCATGAACTCGAGGCGCGCGCGATCCGCGTCGAAAGCAAACGCGCCGGGCTTAACGAGGTCCATTTCGACCTGGATATCGTTCAGCATCGGGTTCCACATGCCGGCCACGCCGGAAGCGGTTATGTGCGAAGGGCCGTTGAACCTGTACGGGGCTATAAGGCGCGTCATGAATGGGCCTATCCAGAACGCAACCGCCTCCGGGTCCATTGTGGACGCGAGGTCAAAGGTGACCTTTCCGTTCAGAAAGTCGAACGCCAGCGTGCCTTCGCCGCTGCCCTCCCAGCGGGCGGCAGCCAGGGGGCTGAGGCGCACCAGGGACCCGGTCGGGCACAAGTCCATGACGAAATCCGTCGTCACTGAGATCGCGCGCGCGCCCCTAAAGCGAAGGTCGCGCGCTTTGGCGCTTCCGGTCATCTTGAAGTAATTGTCGGCGCCCGGCCGGAATTCAAAGGCGCCCCGAACCGACGGCGGCGCGCGGAAAAAAGTAAAATCCCTGATGACAGCGGCCTGCGGCAGGCGGAGCCTGTCAAGCGCCGGCAGGAGGACGTTCGGGTGGATCGCCGACGTCACGGACCCGGAGCAGACGCGGCTGGCGAGGTTCAAATCGGCGCAGCCTGATACCCGCCCCCGGCCCCGGTCCCGGCCGAGCACCAGTTCAAGCCCGTCCAGCCTGACAGCGGCATTGGAAAAAGCAAAGCGGCCCTGGGCGCTCTCGACCCAGACTCCCATCGCGCTGGATTCTCCGACGCTGGCCGAGCCCGTCACTTCCCCGCGCGCCAGCGCCGCCTTGGCGCTCCAGGTGCCGAGGAACACATCGCCAAACCCGGTTCCCTCGCCTTCGGCCGCAAGGCGGGCATGGGACCCGGCAGGATCGGCTGGATCGAGATACACTTCGAAATCAACATCAAAACGCCTGCCCGGCTGAAGCCGGCCGAGAAAATCCGCCGCCTTCGCGAGCTGCGCGGCATCCAACATCCGCGGGCCGGCTTCCGGCGCCGGCGCCGGGCCACGCTGAAGCGCGATCAGCCCGCGGCCCGTCAGATGAATGCCGCCCAGGCGCCCGTCGAAATCAGAAACGCGAAGCGCGCCCGAGCGCTCGTAGGACAACGTAACGTCGACCGGCGCCAGGGCCAGGTACTCCATCGGCTTCTCTTCAAACGCTGTCGGAAGCCGCGCAAAGCCGGCGACCGGGATGCGCAGCACGCCCTGCCTGACACGCATTCCGAAAAATGCCTGGTCGCCGTCCAGCCAGGCGGCCGGCCTGAAATGCAGCACGAGCTCCCTGGCCTCCAGAATAGGCGGCCCGATGTCCCCCTGCCGGTGCACCCGGACATCGGCGGCAACCAGCCCCTCAAAGAGGCCAAGGCGGATCGAGCTGACCAGGGTGGTCATGCCCGGCACCTGCATGGCGCCGAGTATGCGGCTCTTCAGGCCATCCGGCAGGCCGTAAACCGAAAGGCGCAGCGCCCCGAGGAGAAGGCCGAACAAGGCCAGCAGAAGCAGGCGGCGCCAAAGGCTTCTTGCGCGTGCGGACATTAGTTGTCACCGTCCAAGATCGTTCAGCAGAAGCTCAAGCGCGCTAAGCTCAAGCACGAAAACAGAGTCCTGCCCCTGGACAGCCGCGTACACCTCCGAACGCCCGGCCAGGTCTCCGAACACAAGGGTCTTCTGGATGCCCTCCTCGCCGGTCAGGCCGAGCGTCAACGACAGGCAGCCTTCGGGCAGGCCAAACGCCTCCGGACCGGCACTCCCCGAAAGCTCAAAGCGGACAGCCTTGAGGTAGGAGACAAGGCCGAGCACGGCATCCACTGCCGGCTCGTTCGCCGCGACCCGGCCGGGCCCTGCGGACATCCAGGCCCCGCTCCCGGCATCCCGCTCAACGGCCTGCACGCCGCCGTCCCATGCAATGCGAATCCGGCAGACCGCCGAGGGATCAAGGGCCAAAACGGTCCGATCCCGGTAAAGCAGGGGTTCCGGCAGGAACAAATCCTGTTGCCCGCCCGCAATCTCGAAACACTGGGAATCGTCGTTGAAACACGCAAGAGTAACCCCGCCGTTCCTGCGCCATGACAGGGACCGCTCAGCTCCGGTGAAAGCTGAAGCCGCCGGCACGGGCGCCCCGGGCTCCGAGGCTGCCGGCAGGGCGGAGGACAGCGTTATCGACCCGGAAGCCCGGGCCGCGGCGGCCGCGTTGGTAAAGGCGCCGTCAACAAAACGCTCGATCTCCAGCCGGTTCAGGCCGGCAATCATGCCGCGCACAAGCCGGTCATCCGCATTCAGCTTGACCGGCTCGGAAATCCGCCAGCCGTTGGTTGAAAGCGCAAGGGAAAGCACGCGCTTGTCGTCGGCAATGCGGACATGGCGAACGGACTGCTCATCCATGAAATACAGCCGCTTCCCGCGCAGGTTCGTGAACCGGGCGCCCAGGGCGCCGAGCAGGTCCCCGGGCACGGCATACACCGAGCTGGCGCCCTTGACGGACGCATACATCAGCGCGGGATCGTCCTTCAACGCATTTCCGAAAAGGACCGTCTCGCCGCCGGCGCTGCCGTCGAGCCATATCGTCGCCTGGAGCGCCGCCTCGTCAGCCCCGATTCCATAGGTCACCGGATCGCTCATTGTCTCGGAAACGAAGCGCTGAATCTCAAGGGTGAACAGCCGCCTGATAATCTGCGTCACTTTCGCCTCGTCCGCCCGGGCAATCACGGGCTTTTGAAATATCCACTCGCCGGCCGACCTTGACAGGAGGTTCACAGGCCCGTCGCTGCGCTTGAATTCAAGGCGGTTGACCGATGCCGGATCGCCCCGCAACAGGCGGCGGTCCCGCAAATCCGCGGCCTCGGACGGAAGCTGTCCCGGCAGATTGGTGGACGTTGCCCAGACATCCCCGTCGGCGTCGAGCCTGACATAAACGGCGTCCTTGAGCGGCGACTCCCCGCCGAACCGGATCAGCCGGCGCCCGGTCCTGTCGCGCACGACCACGGCGGCGCGAGGCCTGTCAAGGCCGTAATCCTTGAGCGAGAGAGATCGCGCGCGGCGCTCGTCGGCCGTGATGGGCAGTCCCCGCGGCAGACGCTCAAGCTCGGAGATGATCTTGTATATCTTCGTTGAATCGGCGCGGGCCGAGACCGGCCTGACCATTTCCCATTCCTTTGAATCGCGGCGGCATTCGATGAAAGCGCCCCCGTGCTGAATGCCGAGGTAGTCTACCGTGTCCGGGTCAAGGGAAACCAGCGCGCCCGCCGCGCCGGGCATCCCGCCGGACGGCTCGCCCGGCGCCCACTCGAACCGCCAGATGAAGGCAGCCGAAGCGGCCGCCAGGCAGAAAAGAAGGAATGTAGTCCGCGTATTCTTCATTTTCGATCATATCCGCCGGCGCCATCGCACGACGGCCCAAACCAGCACCGCGAGCCCGGGCATTGCCAGAACCGTGATCCAGAAAATCATGTCAAGCTGCGCGCGGCTCATCAATATCCTGAGCAGGTCGGGCGGCCGCGGGGGGATATCCAGCAATTCCTCCCGTCCCAGGAGCCAGTTCAAGGCGCTCATGAAGAAATCCGTGTTGCAGCCCAGCTCGAGCGCGCCGTTGGCGGCAAAGGTCGAATCGCCAACGATCACCAGGCGGGTCGGCTTCAAATCCACGTCCATCCCGCTGATCGGGCCGCGCTCGACAGCCACGGCGACCGGCACCGGGCCCGGGCGATCCGCTGCATCGAGCCTGGGCGGAATTTGCCTGAAATCAGTCTCCGCCCAGCCCCGGTCCGAGCAGGCGGCAAGCACCGATACCCGCGGCCTGTCCGCCTGCCGGCTGTCCGGCGCGCCCTCAACCAGCACCGGGTTGATCGAGCGCGGGCCGAAAAACAAGGTTGTCACATTGCGCAGCGCCCGCACTGCTTCGTGAGCGCCATAATCCGTGACCATCAGTTCGTTCCCGGCAAGCGTCGTTCCAACCACCCGGTCATTCCCGGGCCGGACGCCCCAGGCTTCCAGGAGCGTTTCAAGCCCGGTGTCCGCGCCGTAATCGAGAAGCAGGAAAAGGCGGCCGGACCGGTCCAGATACTCCCTCAGGAAATCCAACTCCGCCTGGGTGAAACGATGGTTCGGCCCCGCTATCACCAGCGCGTCAGCATCCCGCGGAACCCCGCCCTTCTCACCCAGCAGCAGCGGTTCGACATGCACGCTGCTCCGCCGCAACACCCGCTCGATCCCGGAATACCCGGAATTCCGGTCGAAATCGTCCAGCTCCCTCTCGCCGTGACCCTTGAGCATGTACACGACCGGCTGATTCGTCTGGATCACGCCGTAAATCGCCGATGAGAGCGCCTGTTCGCCGCGGAACAGGCGCTGTCCGCGCCCGTCGGCCGCGCCGGGCTCTCGCCTGTAGGCAAACAAATCCCGCGCGCGCACCACGCGCAGACGGCTGCCGGCGCTGATCACGACAACATCCGGCTCCGACACCTTGTGCTTCTGTTCCAGTTCCCTGGCTGCGGCGAGATCCCGGTCCGGATCAACGAAAGACACCTTGATGCGCCTGGAATAAGATTCATACTCCCTGAGCAGGTCCAGCACATCCCGGGCCACCCCGGAATCGGGCCGAAAGCAAACAGTGATGTCCACGCCGCTTTC
>JAAZAB010000169.1 GCA_012514555.1 Lentisphaerota bacterium | reverse complement strand
TGGTTTGAAAAATGAACTTCTTTTACAACAGCTCACCCGTACTTTTTCGCGCATGGTAATTCAAACGCAATGCAGTTGTAAAAGCCTGATGGTTTACCGGTTATAAGCATCGTTCATTTTTCAAACGCAAAACCCGGGCTAAACCGTACCCGTTCCATGAGCCGCATGCCGCGCGCTTATTTTCCAGACCCGGTGAACCCAGAAAAGACCGGCTGCGCCGACGATGAAGTCGGTGGCCAGCCGCCCGAAAAACAGACCGCGAATGCCGAAGAAGTGCGCGCCTGCCCAGGAAAGCGGCAGCAGCACGGCAAGAACGCGAAAGGCGTTCAGCACGGTCGTGTGAACCGGCTTATGCAGCCCGGTGAGAAAGAAGCCGCAATAGCGGTGTATTTCCATCATCCCGTAGCCGAACGGGATGATCCTGATGTATGAGACGATTATTTCCTTCACCTTCGGGTCATTGCTGAAGATTGCCGCGATCCCGGGCGCGAACAGGAAAAACAGAACTGCGACCGCTCCGCCGTAGATTGCCGCGAACCACATGCTGAACGATTTTGCCGTCCGTATCCTGTCGAACCTGACGGCGCCGTAATTCTGGCTCACGAAAGGCGTCAGCGAAATGCCGAGCGCCATGGGAATGACGAATGCGAACATCTCGACCCGGCCCGCTGCGCCAGCGGCCGCGACAGCCTCGGCCCCGAATCCGCCCAGAAGCCTCGTGATGACCGCCGCCGAAATTGGCATCAGGATCATGGTCAGGATGCCCGGAACCCCGAACGCGATGATTTTCCGCACGGATGCCGAATAGCCGTGGAAAGCGCCCCTCTTGAACACCAGGAGCTTGTGTTTCTTCTGAAGCAGCGCGACGAGCGCAAATGCAGAGGCCGCCTGGGCGATAACCGTCGCCAGGGCCGCGCCCTTCATGCCCATTGCCGGGAATCCCGCGAATCCGAAAATCATTACCGGATCGAGCACCGTGTTGATGATCGGGCCGAGCATCATCACGCGCGCGGCCATTCTCGAGTCGCCGGACGAGAGCAGTATCCCGTTGCCCATCATGGGCACGAACATGAATACTGCGCCCGCGTACCAGGTGCGCATGTACTCGCCTATGAGCGCCAGGATCGCGGCGTCCGCGCCCAGCCGCCGGAAAACGGCTTCAAGTCCCAGGTATCCGGCCGCGGACATGATTGCCGAGACCATCACGGTCAACGCCATGCCGTGCGTCACAATTTTGGCCGCGGCGGAGTGGTCGCGCCGCCCGATCGCGTGCGAGGCCAGGATCGTTACCGCCGACCCCAGCCCGCCGGCCACGCAGCCGAGGAGCATGACAATGGGAAACGTGAAGCCCATGGCCGCCAGGGCCGGGGTTCCGAGCCGCGACACGAACCACGTGTCCGTGAGGTGGTACGCGTTCATCGCGAAGGTTCCGGCCAGCATGGGAACGGCCATGCCGAGCAGCGTTCGCTTAACGCTTTTGCACACCAGCGCGGAGCCGGCGGATGCGCCGGACGCTTCCAATGGGACGATTTCGCTCATGAAGCCGGAATTGCCGCCTCGCGCGGGCTTATGCTTTTTTGCGGCCGGGAATTTGTCTTCATCCGCCTGCCTTCCCGGCAATTTCCTTCGTGACTTCCAGGAATCGATCAATCTCGTCAAAGTTATTGCAGTGAAGCGGGGATACCCGGATGACCCCTGAAAGGCCCAGCGATTCAACGATGCGCTTCGAATAGAGGCTGGTGTTCACGCGCGCATTCACCGTGATGCCTCTCCTGAAGTATTCTTCAGCCGCCGCCGTGCAATCCATTCCGCGGATGCCAATGGCCGCGATCGGGTCGCGGTCAACCTCGTTCGGCGAATCGGCGTGGACTTTCACGCCGTCAATCCGCCTCAGCCCCGGAACCCGGGCGGTGCCGTCCAGCATGCGAATCAACAATGAATGCTCATGCGCGTGAATCTTTTCAATGCCCGAAACGTATTGCGCCCTGCGGTCACCGGAGTCCGTAAAACGGGCGCCAAGCCAGCAAACGTAGTCTACCACTTTCGCCAGGGCCGCGAAATTGGGATGCGGGTAAGTGCCGAGCTCCCACTCGTTGGGCGGCTTGGCGTCCAGCTTGTCATGCGGCAGCCTTGCGACGCGGTCTGAAACATAGCCGTAGCCGCAGCCCCTAACGCCGAAGTGCTTGTAAGGGCCATAGGTTATCCCATCAAGCCCGAGCTTTTTCGCATCCATCGCGCCGTGGGGCAAATGCTGAACCGCATCCGTTATGATGAACAGGTCCGGCTTGATTCTGCGCGCCTCCTCCGCGATCTCCGCAAGGTTGAAGATGAACCCCGTGACATTCGAGGCGCTCATCACGCTGAGCAGGCAGGTGTCCTTGTCCAGCAGCCTGAGGATTTCGGCGGTGTCCACGCCCCCGGTCCTGAGATTGGCCGCGGCAACGCGGAATTCCATGCCCATTCTCCCCGCGTAAACTTTGGCTGAATCGTATGCCGACGGGTGCTCCAGAGAAGTCGTCACGACGTTCTTGCCCGGAACGTTTTCAACAATCGCCCGGACGATCCGGTACATCACCTGGGAAGGCGTCAGCTCCGCCGCTATCGCGCCGGTTTCATCTCCGCCAAAAATCACTTTCTTAAGGTCATTCACCCCCTGTTCCTTGATTTCTTGAAGCCAGGCAGCAATGTCATTGGTTCGCTCCGGGCATTCGCCTATTCGCTCCATTTCCGCCCTGGCTGCCGCGGCATCCTTGAGCCTCAACGAGCCGCCAGCGTTGTCGAAAAATATCCGCTTTCTTCCGAAACAGTCTTTTTCAACATGCCAGAACCTGTCCCGGATCTCCCGGAGCAGCCCTTCGTCAAATGCGAATTGTGGAAGTTCTCTCATTTCCTTTTCACTGCCCCTTTTTTCCGCAAACCCCGGATTGAAAGAGCGCGCCGGTAATTTGACACAATTCCCTTCCCAGTCAAGCGGCGACGGATGACCGGATGCGCCGCGCGGTCCGGCCCGGAGCCCGGCAAAAAGCCCGGTGGCCGGCCGCCCTGCGCGAACAGACAATGCAGTTGCAAAAGCCTGATGGTTTACCAGTTATCAGTGTCGTTTATTTTTCAAACACAAAATCCGAGATTGACGCGGGAGGAGCGCGCGGACATACTTTCGCCATGCGGACGAATATGGTAAATACATCCCCCCGTCCCTGGGCACGGCGGGCGGCGCTGGTGTTTCTTGCGGCGCTGCTTACCGCGCTCCCGGGTTTTCCAGCCCGCGCGCAAAGCGCGGAGCGCCTGTCTCTGCGCGTGGGGCTCTATCAGAACGAGCCCAAGATTTACGCGAGCGAATCGGGAGAGGCGCGCGGAATATTTCCGGACCTGCTGGGCGCGGTGGCCGCCGCCGAGCAGTGGGACCTGCATTTTGTTCCGGGCACCTGGCAGCAATGCCTGGAGCGGCTGGACCGGGGCGAACTGGACCTGATGCCCGACGTCTGCTTCACCGAGGAGCGAAACCTGAAATATGCCCTGAACCGAGAGCCCGTGCTGTCGGACTGGTTCGGCATCTACGCCCGCGAGGAGATGTCCGTGTCCTCCATTCTCGACCTGGAAGGCAAGCGCGTGGCGCTCCTGAAGGGGTCCGTGCAGGCGGAGCTGTTTGAAAAGATGGTCGAGGGATTCGGCTTGTCGTCGCACCTGATCGTGGCGGACGACTACGACAGCGCCGCGGAGCTGGTTCGCGGCGGGCTTGCGGACGCGATCATAGTAAACCGTTTCGGGGGCGGCCGGCTTCGGACGCGATACAACCTGCGCGACACGGCCATCATTTTCAATCCCACCCATCTTCATTTCGCGGCACCTGCGGGCAGCCGGCGAATGGTGTTGGACGCGATAGACCGTCATCTCGTGAAGTGGAAAGCCGAGCCCGATTCGATTTATTACAGGACGCTTAAAGAAAATACCGGCGATGCGCCGGCGCCTTTTATTCCGTCCTGGTTCTGGAAAGCCCTGGGCGGCGCCGGCGGGGTTCTGCTTTTTGCCGGAGTCGTTATCCTCCTGCTCAAATGGCAGGTCAGCAGGAAGACGGCAGAGCTGCGCCAAAGAACCCTGGAACTCGAAGACGCCATGGAATCGCTAAAAGCCGCCCAGGACAGGGCCATTCAACAGGAGCGCCTGCACGCACTCGGGCAGATGGCCAGCGGCGTGGCCCATGATT
>JAAZAB010000168.1 GCA_012514555.1 Lentisphaerota bacterium | reverse complement strand
CGTTCAAGAAACTGCATTATACGTATTCCCGGGCGCATGACCTGATGTACACCAACCCCGCATGCCGCCTCGCGGATACAAGCATGATTTTCTCGAACATGCACGATGACCCGGCGGATCCCAGGAACTATTATTTCGAACAGACGGACTTCCTGTTCGAGAACCTGAAATCCTGCGGAACGGATATCTTCTACCAACTGGGCGAATCCTTCGAGCACAAGCTTAAGCCTTTCAATGCGAGGCAGCCTGAAAACTTCGAAAAATATGCCGAGGTCCTCGCGGGAATCGTGCGCCACTACAACCGCGGCTGGGCGAATGGCTATCGCTGGGACATCAAGTACTGGGAAATATGGAACGAGCCGGACCTGATCGGCAAGGCCTGGTGCGGAACCCTCGATGAATACTACCACTTCTATTCAGTCGCGGCCAAGCGCCTGAAAAAGGAATTCCCGGAAATCAAGGTCGGCGGGCCCGCGTTCTGCACGTGCATACCACGGGTGGAGCTTATCAGGGCATTCCTGAAACGGACCGGAGAGGAGGATGCCCCGGTGGATTTCTTCTCCTGGCATTGCTATACCGACGATATTGAAAATCTCCTGGCGCAGCCGGCGCTTGTCCGGAAAGTGCTGGACGAAGAAGGCTATACGAAGACGGAGACCAGCCTCAACGAGTGGCATTACACTGTCAACATTGACAGCATTATGCACTATGGCACGCCGGAACAATACCGGAACGCCATGTTCGGGCCCCGCGGACTTCACGGGATCGATTCCGTGGCGTTCACGGCGGCCGTCGAGGCGGGATTCCAGGATACCCCGCTCGACACGGCGTTTTTCTATGGCTGCGACCTGTTCGTATGGGGCTTCCTCAACAATGACGGCAGCCTGAACAAAATCTACCATGCGGTCGAAATGACAGGCAAACTCGTTTCCGAATACCCGAACCGGATTTACGCAAAATCGAACTACAAGCCGGTATACCTACTGGGCGGCACGGACAAATCGGGAAGCAAGTACGCGCTGATGGTAAGCGATTACCGCGGAACGGACCCGGAACTCCTGATCGAGCTTCCCGGTATTGCCGCGCCAAGGAATCTCGTGGCAACGATTCTCGACCAGGAGCATTATCCGACCGAGATTCCGGCGCGCCTGGAGGACGGCAGGCTGCGCCTGAAAAAATTCGTGCCGTCGGAATCCGCGGTTTTTTTTGTTACGTTCGAAAAATAGTAACCTGTCCAATGAATGGGGGAAAGCTGCCCCATGGCAAAGCATCGCATTGTTTTTACTGGCGCATGGATGGCGCTCATATTAGCTCTTATGACGTTTCCCGGCTTCGAGGCTCGCGGCCTTTTGCTCGGCCTTGTCATTGGCTGGTGGCCTTTCCTGCTCCTCAAATCACTGATCGCAAATTCACAAGACGTGGAGGCAATGGCATTTCTCACTGCCATAATATTGAGCGGGACGACAGTTGGATTAAGCGCATGGGTTATGGACAGGGCCGGATTGACGAAAAAAGCCTGGCTCGTACTACTGGTGTCGATCATAGGAGGCTCCGCCGCCATATGCGCCTTGGCCGATTTCAGCTTCGATGACTGGATGAGATCTCCCGCTGTTTCCGCCGCAATGGAGTCGCCCGAATTGAGCTACGTACCCACACGGGGGGAGTATAATGAGTCAATTGTGATACCGCTCCTGCTGGCCGGCGGCATGTTGGGTCTATACGCGGCCACTGCCTTGAGCTTCTCGTATTCGATTGTTCTCTTGAGGATGCGGCGACACTCGCAAAATGTGAGCCTTTCGATGTGAATATGCAAAAGCGCAGAACCGGAAGGCGACGCTTGACAGCGCTCCTGACCTTCATCGTTCAGGCACCTTGCAGCAGCATGGGCCTGACCCGAATGGCGTTTGGTTAAGCTCATCTTTCCGTCAAACGGCGGCTGAGGCCAGCCGCCCTCCATTGAAAACTCCCGTATTTCGGCGCTGAAGGACGGTCGGCTAACCCTGTGAAGACTCCATGGCAACCCTGATGTTCGCGCAAATCAGGAAACGGGCTTGCATTGCCTGGCAATGCGATTATCATGCGGCATTGGGAAGTTCCATGCGCGGCTGAAGATAATGGGCGCCTGTCTGCGAATTACATGCACGGCCGGAAACTGCGCCGAACCGTGAGGAGGTGATGTCATCATGTCACAGCACATTGTGGCTCGCTACAAGGCTGTTTTCACGGAGCCGCCGGGAAAAATACCGTCGGACACGGCGACCGACGCCCCCCTGCTCGGCAACGGAGACATGGGCATAGCGATCGGGGGCCCGCCCGAATGCCAGCGCTACTGGATCGCAAAAAACGACTTCTGGAAGCTGCGCTCGCAATTCAACTCGGGCGGCGCGCGTTTGTTCGGCGTATTGCGCCTTGCGGCTCCGCAAATGCAGGGGGCCTCTTACCGCGTTGAACAGGACCTTCATTCCGCGGCCACGCATTCCTGTTTTTCGAACGGCGGAATGACCTTGCGCATGCGGTCGTGGGTGGCGGCAACCGCCAATGTCCTCGCGGTCGAGGCGGAAGCCGAGAGCGCGCCCATCCGGATAACCGCCAGCCTCGAGCCCGGAAAAAGTCACGACTCAATTTCAGCCTCGGGCAGGGACGGCAACGCCCTTTGGATACGGCGCGGCTTCGAGGACAACGTGGACATTCCCGTTGCAGCAGCCTGCGCCCTGCTGATCATCGGCCGCGGCGGCGCGGCGTTCGACGTCGAGCCCGGCAGCCCCGTCCGGCTAATCGTGGCCATGGCCAGTTCTTTCGAGGCGCCCGACTGCCTGCGCAGCGCCATGGATCTGGCCGGGCGCCAGTCAGCGAGGCTTGAAAGCCTCTGGGACGAGCACATTACCTGGTGGCAGAGGTACTGGGACATGTCAGCCGTGGAGATCGGGGACCCGGTGATCGAGCAGCGCTACCACCTCTCGAACTACGTAATGGCCAGCGCGAGCCGGAACCCGGAACACCCGCCGTCCATCTTCGGGACATGGGTGACGACCGACACCCCCGCATGGTCCGGCGACTACCACCTGAATTACAACCACCAGGCCCCATGCTACGGCCTTTATTCCTCGAACCACGTCGAGCAGGCCGATCCTTTCGACGCCCCGTGCCTCGCTTTCATGGAGCGCGGAAGATGGTACGCCGAAAACCTGCAGGGGTGCAGGGGGATATACTACCCGGTCGGCATCGGCCCGAAGGGCATCGAAACCACGCGCGCCAATCCGCCGCGCGTCCCATGGCTGACCGACGGGCAGGGCCTGTTTCACGGCCAGAAAAGCAACGCCGCCTACTGCGCCGTGAACATGGCCATGCGCTGGTATCATACACATGACACCGCATACGCGCGGCGCGTGTACCCCTTCATCCAGGCCGTAGCCGCCTTCTGGGAGGACTACATGGACGCGGAGGGCTCGCGTTACGTGATCAGGAACGACTCCATCCACGAGGGCTCGACCGCGGGCATAGATTTCAATCCGCTCCTGTCCCTGGGCCTGGTGCGCATGGTTATGCGGCTGGCCCTTGAAATGAGCGAAGCGCTCGGAGCCGACCTGGAGCGCCGCGAAAAATGGCGCCACATCCTGGGCCATGTCAGCGCCTTTCCGACCCAGCAGAGGAATGGCAAGACCGTGTTTCGCTATACGGAGCGGGGCATGGACTGGTGCGACTCGAATACGCTAGGCATCCAGCACATCTATCCGGCCGGGGAAATCGGGCTGGAAAGCGACCCGGAGCTTCTTGCCATTGCCAAAAACACCGTTAGTGCGCTGAATGGCTGGCGGGATTTCAACGGCATGAGCAGCTTCT
>JAAZAB010000167.1 GCA_012514555.1 Lentisphaerota bacterium | reverse complement strand
TGGTTCCCCTGCCGTACCGGGAAATCCCCGAGGCCAGGCGCAAGGCGGTTGATCGGCTGCTGAAACGGCATCCCAGGCCGGTCTGGAACAAGGACAGGTCCGCGGTTGACACGGACTGGTTTCTGGCCGCATCGACCCGCAGCATCGATTTCTGCCGGAAGCGGATGCCGAAGTTCCTCTACGAGATCCAGGTCTTCAGGGTGGGCGACGCCTTTATCGTGGCCCTGCCGGGCGAGCCTTTTGTCGAGGGCCAGCTTGCCATCAAGACACAATCGCCATTGCCTTGTGTCCAGGTGGTCCACATGTGTTCGCACTACGTCGGATACCTGCCGACAGTCGAAGGCGCCCTGCGCGGGGGACATGAAGCCAACGGCCATTGCACGTACTGGGCCAAGCTGGCGCCGGAGGCCCTTGACCTGGTTGTCAGGAACGTCAAGGAGATGATGCGGGAGCTGGCCTAGCCGGCCTTTTCAACCTGCCCCGGGTATGTTACAGTCATGCGCATGAAATCTAAGGCATTGGCCGGGCGCGGCAGGCTGGAACTGGACACGCCGTGCCTTGCGCTGGATTTGGACCTGCTTGACGCCAACCTGCGGAACATGCAGGCGCGGGTCCGGGCCGGGAACAAGATTCTGCGGCCGCATGCAAAGACGCACAAGTGCTCGAAGCTCGCCCGGCGCCAGATCGAGGCCGGCGCGCCCGGGCTCTGCGCGGCCAAGGTGAGCGAGGCGGAAGCGCTCGTCCGCGCGGGGCTTCGCAATATCCTGGTGACGGGGCCGGTGGTGACGTCCGAGAAAATCCGGCGCCTGGCCGGGTGTCGCGAAGCCGATCCGAAGCTTGCCGTTGTGCTGGACGACTTTGAGAACGCGCGCGCGCTGAACGCGGCCATGGCCGGGTCCGGCCAAAAGCTCGACGTGCTTGTGGACGTGGACGTGGGGCTGGGCCGGACGGGCGTGCCGCCCGAGCGTGCCGGCGAGCTGGCCCGGAAGGTGATGGAACAGCCAAACCTGCGCTTTCGCGGCATACAGGCATACGCCGGGCATGTCCAGCATATCCGGGATCATGCGCTGCGTCGCGCGGAGTCCCTGGCCTGCATGGCGCCTGCGGCGGAGGCGGTGCGCGCGCTGCGCGCGGCCGGGGCCGAGTGCGAAGTGCTGAGCGGCGCCGGAACCGGCACCTTCGACTGCGACCTGGAGATTCCGGAGCTCACGGAACTGCAGGCCGGGTCCTATGCCGTGATGGACGCGGAATACATGGCGATCGGGTCCGCCTCGAACCCGGACCGGTTTGACGAGTTCAAGCCCGCGCTCACCCTGTTCACGACGGTTGTGAGCGCGAACCAGGCGGGTTTCGTGACCCTGGACGCGGGGCTCAAGGCGGTGTACCAGCACGGCGGGCGGCCATACCCGGTTTCCGGGCGCGATTCGGGCTCGACTTACGACTGGTTCGGGGATGAATACGGACGGCTGACTTTTGCGGCCGGCGCGCGGCAGCCGCGGGTTGGGGACGTGGTGGAACTTGTGGTTTCGCACTGCGATCCCACGATCAATCTGCACGACGAGTTCATGGTCACGCGGAACGGGCGGGTGGTGGATGCCTGGCCGATTGACCTGCGCGGCTGCTGCCGGTGAGCGAGGCGAAGATGAAAGTGAACAATGAAAGCCTGGCATCAATGAGCGGCAAAGCCGGAAAGTTGAAGGCCGGACTTTGCGCCGCGCGCTGTTCGCCGCTTTCCGCCCGTCCGGCGGCAATCAGGTTTTTTGCGGCGCTCTTGCTTGCCGCGCAGTGCGCGGCGTGCGCCGGCTGGCCTGAATTCGATGCGTACCATGGCACGATCACCCGGGAGCAGTTCATTGCACGCCTGCGCCAGGTGCACGACGCGGCCGGCGCGTTCGACGCATACCTGGTGTACGGCTCGAATGACGTGGCGGTTTTTTCCACGCCGGCCCGGACAGGAGCGCCGCTGCTGACGCTGAAGTTCGCGGCCGCGCCCGAATCGGCGCGGCCTTTGCCGCGGACCTTCAAGCGTGCGGCGGATTTGGCGCGGATGCCGGCGCCGCCGAACCGGCCCCTCGCGGGCATCCGGATAGCGCTTGACCCCGGGCACATCGGCGGGGAGTGGGCGCGCATGGAGGAGCGCTGGTTCATTGTCGGCAGGGCCGACCGCCAGGTTCAGGAGGCGGTTCTTGCGCGGCTGGTGGCAATGCATCTGAAAAAACGGCTCGAGGCGGCGGGCGCCGAAGTGGTCTTGACTTCGGACGGGTTTGAGCCAGTGACCGACTTCCGGCCCGAGGATTTCCGGGACCAGGCGGAGCGCGAGATTGCGGCACACCCGCCCCGGTTTGCAGGCTGCAGCCCGCTGGAGCGGGAGGCGGGGCTTGCCGATGCGGTGCGCAAGCGGCAGGAGCTGTTGTTCTTCCGGAATGCGGAGATAAGGGCAAGGGCAGAAAAGGTGAACATGGTTCTGCATCCGGACCTGACGCTGTGCATTCACTTCAATGCAGTCGAGTGGGGGCCGGACCGCAGGCTGGCCGAAGAGAACCGGCTTCTGTTTTTCCTGCATGGTCAGACGATGGCCGGGGAGATGGAGGATGACGCCCAGAAGCGCCGCCTTCTCTTCAAGCTGCTCGAACAGTCGCACCCGGTGGAAAAAGCCGTGGCGGAAGCAGTGGCCGATCACATGGTTGAGGCCACGGGCCTGCCGCCGGTTGAGTACTGGGCGGCCCCGAACGTGGCGCCGAACCCGGACCACGCCTACGTGTTCTACCGGAACCTTGCCGCGAACAGGCTTTTCGACGGCCCGGTCGTGTACCTGGAGCCGTATTTCCAGAACAGCAGGGATGTTTACCGCAGAATCCAGGCGGGAGACTATGAAGGCCTGCGGACGGTTGAGGGGCGGCTGCGCAAGAGCATCTACCGCGAGTACGCCGACTCAGTTGCCGACGGCGTGATTGAAGCCTACTCCGCGTTTCGCGCCGGCCCCGCGGCGGGCGCAAATAACCACGATATTTAGGCTGCCGATATTTAGCTCTTGAAATGCCGCGCGGCATTGCCTATGTTTGATGCAATGAATTCTCGGTTCAGGCCCCGGATTTTTCCAGCTCGCTTTTTTCCGGCATTCCTTGCCTGCGCCGCCGCGACGGCGGCATACTGCCCCGCGGAAACGCTCCTTTTGCGCGGGGGCGCGAAGGTGAGCGGGCCGCTGCTGAAGAGCGACAGCGAGGTGGTCGTGGTGGACCTGGGTTACCAGGCTCTGTCCGTGCCCGCGCTTCAAATCATCGACATTCAGCAGGACGATGCCGCGGCCGCGGCTGAAGCGGAAGCATCGGACTCAGGCCTGTATGTCGCGGCCGACCTTGATGATGTGTCCACGGCCGACGCGGCCGCCCGGTTCGGGCCGGCAGTGGTGATCGTCTCCTCGCCTGCCGGCCTGGGCTCGGGCTTCTTCGTCAATCGCAAGGGGTACCTGGTCACGAACTACCACGTGATTATGAAGCAGAAGCGCCTCGCGGTCACGCGGTTTGTCAAGGAAGACGGAATCCTGCGCAAGGCGGTTTACCGCGACGTGAAAATCATCGCGGTTGATCCCTTTCATGATTTGGCGGTCTTGCGCATCGAATCGAGGCCCGAGGATGGCGAGATCGTGCCGCTCATATTTTCGCCCTCCGGTAAAACCCGGCCGGGCGAAAAAATCTTCGTGATCGGCAATCCCATGGGCCTGGAGCGTACGGTCACGGAAGGGATCGTCAGCCAGGCGGCGCGCAATTTCGAGGGCAAGCTTTACATCCAGGTGGACGCCGCCGTCAATCCCGGCAATTCGGGCGGCCCGCTGTTCAACCGGCGGGGCCAGGTGATAGGGGTCTGCAACATGGGGGCCGTTCGCCTGCAGGGCCTGAATTTTGCGATTCCCGCCAGGCATGTGACCTACCTGCTCGACCACCTTGACGATTATGCCTATGACGAAGCCAATTCCGAGTCCGGCTTCATCTACCCGGAGGCGCCTCCGCGGTTCGGGAAATCGGAGGACAAGGACGATGAAACGGCGGACGGCGGGCACTGAACAGAGGACGGCGCAGGCGGGCGATTCTGCGATTTCACGGCGGCAAGTTGATTCTTCAACACCAGTCATACAGGAGGGATTTGCGATGATCAGGCAATGTGCGATGCGGTGGAAAAGCGCGCTGTTTCTGGCCGCCATGCTGGGTGCGTCCGCTCTTCCGGCCTACGACAGGGCGGCGCTGATGCCGGACGATCCTTTCTTGCTTGTGAGGATTTCAAGCGTCTCCGGCTTGTCGAATTCGGTCCAATCGCTGCCCATCGGGCGGCTCTGGAATGACGAGGGGTTTCAAAACTTCCTGGGCCACCCGGATTTGAGGGCCCTGTTTCAATCCATCGCCGAGACCAATGAAGCGAGCAGGGAAAATGCGCACATCGAAGGCGAGCTGTGGCGCCTGCTCAAGGGCGAGGTGCTTGTGGCCCTCGACCGCGCGCCGGACGATCCGGCCTCGGGCCCGGCCCGGAAGGGCGGCGGGACGAATGACGGCCTCAATGTGGAAATGACGTACGCCTTGGTGGCGCAGTGCTCCGCCGAAGACTACGGCAAGATGATGGAGCTCGAACAGAGGCTTGCGGACATGGACAAGGAGCGCGTCAGGCGAACGCATGTCGATTTCCAGGGGCAGGACGTCATCCTCGAAGTCAAGCTGGACGGCAAGGGCAATGAAACAAAAACGTGGCAGGCGTGCGTTGGCGAAATCCTTCTGGAGTCGGATCGCAGGGAGTGGGTGGAAGGCGCGATAGCGCGCATCAGGCGCGAAGGCAAGCCCGCGCCGGGCCGCCCTGAAGCGCCGGGCATTGAAGTCTCTTTTTCCGGCGCGAAGATCAAGGAGCGCCTTGAAGAAGCCATCTCAAAATTCAGAATGCCGGGGCCGGGCGCGGGCCGCCCGGGCGCCGGCGAGCAGGAGGGTAATGCCGCCGGCCCGGCCGACGTCAAGCCGGAAATAGACGCGGCAGCGGTCGTGAAGGCGCTGGGGCTTGACACTTTGAAATCCATCAAAATGACCGTCAAGCTGGAGCCGGCCCAGGTTCGCGTGACTGTGGCGGCGGATCGCGGTCCGGCGCGCAATGGCATCTGGAAGCTGATTGACGCGCGGCCTGCGCCGGGGGACGTGAAGCTGCCGTTCGTGCCGGCCGATGCGGTGTCCTTCGGAGTGGAACGGGCGAATTACCCGGCGATGTGGAACGAGATTCCGGCGGTTCTGCGTTCCATCGGGCCGCAATGGGAAATGCAGTTCGGCATGATACAGTCCTTGACCGGGATCGACGTGGCCGCCGATGTGATGGCTCATCTGGATACCCTGTTTGTAAGCCTGTATGACAGCAGTGATCGAATGCTGGCGGCCGTGCAATTGAAGAATGCCTCCGCCATGTCGGCTTCCTTGAAGCGCCTGCTGGGCGCCAGGGACCCCGCGGCGCAGGCGCAGCGCCCGGAACTTGGCGCCAAGGAGGAGGAGTTCAGGGGTACGCCGCTCTACGTCTGGCAGAACAAGACCGGCACGAGCATGGGCGTGGCGGTCGCGGGCTCGATGTTGTATGCCGGGGATTCCGAGCTGATTCGCGGCGTCATCCGCGCCCAGACGGCTGAAAAACCGGCTGAGGACGCGTTTTTCAACAAGCCCGTTTACAGGAAAATGATGAAAGACAAGCCGGCCGACGCCATGGGCTACAAGCTGATTGATCTTCAGGCAATCGTCCGTTCGATGCTGAGCGCAGAGAATGTTGAAAAGATGAAGGATGCGCTCGCGGCAAGGCTGAGCGAGCCTGATGCGGACAAGGCGCCGCTTGTTCTCACAAAGGCGCTGCGCGGCATAGATTTTTCGAAAATGCCGCCGGCTGACCGTATTGCGGCGTTTTTCGGGCCGGTCTTCGGGTATTCCGCGAGCGTGGGCGACAGGCTCGAGTACCAGTGGCTGATCCAGTCTCCCTAAACCAGGCAGGAAACGCCGCGCAACATCGAAGAAACGGGACCGAAGAAATGGAATTGCGGCCTCCGGGTAAGCGGACAGATACGAGGTTCGGCATCGCGGCGCACGGATGCGCGGATTGCCGGACGGTCCGGGTGCGCCGGCCTGCCCTTGCTGCATGGCTCTTGCTGCCCGCGCTTCTGTTCGCCTGCGCCGCGGCAGGCGCGGCGCCCGATTTCGGCTTTGGCCTGCTTGAAATCTACAAGTTCGAAAACGGCACATCGCAGCTCATGGTCCGGGACGTCAACCTTGACGGCCGCGACGACGTACTGTTTGCCAACAACAAGGGCTCCCGGCTCGAGGTTCTGCTGCGCAAACCGGCGCCCGACAAGGACAAGGCCCGATTCCAGACGATCGAGACCGCGTTCGACAACAAGGGGTTCGCGGTTGACCAGCAGATTCTCGCGTACGATCTTGCGGACATGAATGGAGACCGGGCCCCTGACTTGCTCATCCTGGGGCGGGAGCAGGGGCTCGAGCTGAGGATCCAGGGCAAGGATGGCGCTTTTGAGGCGCCCAGGAAAATCTACCTCGAGCGGATGGACACGCTGGTGTCCCTGCAGACAGGCGATTTGAATGAAGACGGGCGGCGTGACGCGGTGGTGGGCAGGTTTGACAAGGCCGAGATACTGTGGAATGCCGGGGCCGGCGCCTTCACCTCCCGCACGGAGCTGGCTTTCGGGTCCTCCAACGGACGGGATATGGACATTGCCGATTTCAACGGGGACGGGCACCTCGACGGAATGTTCTATTTTTCCTCGGAGACGATGCCCCTGCGTTTCCGGCCGGGTGACGGCAAGGGCGGATTCGGAATGGAACACTTGTTCCCGATGCCCGCGGTCAAGGCTGTTCACAAGCTGGAACTGGCCGGCCGCAAGCAGGCCGCGCTGGGGTCCATTCCCCGCTCCGGCCGGGTTTTTCGCGTGCACGTTCTTGCCTCCGAAACCCGGGCCGATGCCCTGGCCCGGGACGAGGTCATTCCGCAGCGCCTGCCGCTTAAGGGAATGGGCCAGAAATTCAGCCCGGCGTGGGCCGCGGCGGATTTCGACCGTGACGGCCTTGAGGATTTCGCGGTGGCGGCGCCGGAGCTGAGCCGCGTTCACATATACAAAGGCGCGAAGGGAGGATTGAATCCGGAGCCCCTGGCCATTGACTCGCTGTCCGGCATCACGGCGCTGAGCCTGGCCGGGGATAATGGAATCCTTGTTTTCAGCCCGTCCGAAAAGGCTGTTGCCTTGCACGAAGGCGCCCGGCTTGAAGCGTTCCCGCGGCTCCTGCCGGCCCCGGACAAGACGGTGCTGGCCGCGGCGTTGCCGTGGGCTGACAGCTATATGTGCATGGCTCGCGCCGGGGCGCAGGGGAAAATGGAGCTGAGCATTCGAAGCCTTTCCGGCGCGTCAACCAATTCGGAGCCCAGGCGCCTTGCCCTTGACATGGCCAACGACCCTGAGAGCGTCAAGGTGTTTCGGCTCGGGTCGCCGGACGTTTTGGGGGTGCTCTGCCTCATTCCTTACCAGCCCCCGGAAATGTTTGTAGTGCAGGGGGACAAGGCAACAAAGCTTTCGCCCCAGGCGTTCAGTGCGCTGGCTCAGCCCGCAGCCGCGGCCGCGTTTGCTGTTCCTGATGCGCCGGATGGGCGCCGCCTGCTGGTTGCCCAGGGCAGCGTTGTGCGGGATTACCGGTGGAAGGCGTCGGCCTACGAGGCCCTGGGCCAGGTGAACCCGGGCAACGAGAATGCACAGGTCTCCGTTTGCGCCCGCTTCGATATGGGCGGAAAGGACGGCGTCATTCTCCACGACAGGAACAGCGGCAACCTGGTCTGGCAGCCCGCCGAAAGCCAGGCCGCGGCGCTGCGCACGCATCTTGCCTGTCCCATTCCGGACATTGCCGGAATGGTCCAGCTGCAGGCGAAGGACCCGGCGCGCTCCACGCTGCTGATGATCGGGCGCTCGGAGCTGTTCATGCTCCGGAATGGCGCAATTGAATATTCGATTCTCGAGGAAGGCGAATACGCCTCGCCCGCGGAAAACCCGGCGCTGTTCGATTTCAATTCGGTCCAGCTCGGCCCGGGCCGGCGCCCCATGGCGGCGATAACGGATGCCCGGAACCGCTCGATAGAACTGATCAGCCGGCAGGACCCGGGCTGGCGTAAGGAAGTGATCTTTGAAGTGTTCCAGAATCCCGGGTTCTCGGGCAGCGAGAGCATGCCGGAGAACGAGCCGCGCGACGTGAAATCAGGAGACATTGACGGGGACGGCTTGCGGGACCTTGCGGTGCTGGTGCACGACAAGCTGATCGTGTATCCCGGCGAATAGCCGGGAGAAGGACAAGCGGCGCGGGCTCAGGAATCCGATTCCGGCCGCGCGTCGCGGGTCATCAAATCCCGGACCGCCTGCAGCGGCTTTTTGAGCCCGCGGATGAGAGAGAAGACTTCCTCAATGATGGGCGCGCTGATTTCCGCCTCGATCGCCAGGCCGCGCACGAGGCCGCAGTTGGAAACGCCTTCGGCGACCTGCTTCATGCCCCCGACAATGGACTCCGCGCTTTCGCCGCGGCCGAGGCGTTCGCCCACGTTGTAGTTCCGGCTCAGGCGGCTGGTGCAGGTGACGATCAGGTCGCCCATGCCGCTGAGGCCAGCGAAGGTTTCGGGCCTCGCGCCCAGCTTGCAGCCCAGCCTCGTTATTTCGGCAAGGCCCCGCGTGATGAGGGCGGCGCGGGTGTTGTTGCCGAAGCCCAGCGCGTCCGCGGCGCCCACTGCAATCGCTATGACGTTCTTGAACGCGCCGCCGTATTCGACCCCGGCAACGTCGTCGGACGTGTAGATGCGGAATCGCGGGCTCATGAAAACGCGCTGCAATTTCCGGGCATATCCGGCGTCCCGGCCGGCAATGACCACGGCGGTCGGCATGCCGCGCGCGACTTCCTCCGCATGGCTGGGCCCGGAGAGCGCGGCCACGGGGCGGCCCGGGAATATCCCGGACGCCACTTCGGTCATGCGGCAGCGCATGATGGGGTCCATGCCCTTGCTGACGCTCAAAAGCGCGCAGGATTCGGGCATGACCGGCGCGAACGGCTCGAGCGCGGAACGGAAAAACTTGGTGGGCACGGCCAGAACGGCCAGGTCGGCCCCTGCCGCGGCTTCGGCGCGGTCGGCGGTGAAGCGGATCGAATCGGGAATTTTCACGCCCGGCAGGTAGAGCGGATTGAAGTGTTCGCGGTTCAGCTTTTCCGCGTATTCGGGAAACGGGCCCCAGACTCGCACATCATGGCCGTTCTGGGCGAGCAGGATGGCGAGCGCCGTGCCCCAGCCGCCGTCGCCCAGGACTGCAATGGTATTTCGCGTGTCGCTCATCAGCGGACCCCCGGCGCCGCGGGCTGCGGGCGCTTTTTATTGAACGAGAAACGGTTTTCACGGCCCTCGAGCAGACGCCGGATGTTTTCCCGGTGCCGCCAGATGATGAGCAGCCCCAGCAGGGAGAGCAAGGCCGGCAGCAGGGCGCCCTGCCCAAGATAGAAATACCAGGCCGAGAGCGGGACCACAAGCGCCGCCGCGATGGAGGCAACCGACACGTAACGCAGCGCGAGGAAAACCAGCAGCCATGCCGCTACTCCGCAGCCGGCCGAGGCGGGCGCCAGCCCTGTGACGACGCCCAGGCCGGTTGCCACCCCTTTTCCGCCGCGGAAGCCGAGATATGCCGGCCAGGTATGCCCGACGATCGCCAGGGCGCCGCAGTACAACCCAAGGCCCTGCCCGAACTGGAGGTTCGTCAGGCCGGCCGCCGCGGCCGGAAAGAGCAGAGCCGGAACCAAACCCTTGATGGCGTCCAGGAGAAACGTAAGTATGCCCGGGCCCCTGCCCACGGTCCGGAACACGTTGGTTGCGCCTATGTTTCCGCTGCCGGCCTTGCGGATGTCGACTCCCTTCCACCGCGCAACGAGAAGGCCGAACGGGATCGCGCCCAGCAGGTAGGCGACGAGCCCGGCGCCCGCATATACGGCCATGCGCAGCGCGCCGTACCCTGAAAAATCCTGCGGCATATGTCGTCTCCGTCCGCGATCTTTGCGCGATTGATTTATCGCCTGTTCTATGCCATATCCGGAGGTGTAAAGGCAAACACTTTCCGACACGACTCTGCATTTGGCGCGGCTTTCTTATCCGCATTGCCGCGCGTTGGCGGGCCGGCAACGTTCATCCCGCAAAATCCGGGTTTATGACGCCGCAAGCGGCTCATGGTTCGTTTACTCGCTGACCAGGGGCGTGTGGGTGTGGATCTACACCTGGGGCTATGCCGGCACAAAAGCCGTGCCATGCGACTATGATGGCGATGGCGTTGGCCCTTGCATAAACGATCAGGAATATATAGAGTTCACGGCATGAGGAGTAAAGGCATGGACGTCATTGTATGCACGCCGGACAATGCCGATTGCGGCAGCCGTACTCCCGTTTCCTTTCCTGTGCGTCAAAATACCTTTTGAGGCCTTGGCATGATTTCGCAGTCTGACATCGAGCAAGTCGCTCGCGATATCGGCAAAGCCGCTCATGCCGAACGTGTAATCCTGTTTGGATCCTATGCGAATGGGCGCGCCACTGAATCAAGCGACGTGGACTTGCTGGTCATAGCCGAAAGCAATCAGCCGCGCCATAAGCGGAGCCGCGAACTTTACAGGCAAATCTACCCAAACCGCTTCGCGATGGACATCATCGTATATACGCCTGACGAGGTCAGTCGCGGAAGTCGTACTCCCGTTTCCTTTGTATCGCAAGTCCTGCGGGAAGGGAAAACCGTTTATGTCCGCTGAACTCGATATTGCCCGGCAGTGGGTCGCCAGGGCGCGAAACGATCTGCTCAACGCAGACAATAATTTGGCCTCCAAAAATGTGCCATTCGATACGGTCTGTTTTCATTGCCAGCAGGCCGCGGAAAAGCTGTTGAAGGCGGTTTTGGTCGCCAGGGGCTTTCCACCTCCTCGAACGCACGTGCTGTTGGTTTTGTCGGACAGCATTGCTTCGTTCTTGCCATCTGTTGAAAGCTTGCGGGACGATCTAGTCATTCTTACGCCTTATGCCGTGTCGGCGCGTTATCCCGGCGAAGACTGCGATATGCCGACGCTTGATGATGCCCGCGAAGCCCGCCAATGCGCGAGGAATGTGTTGAGCTGGATGGGCAAGGAAATGCCCGACGTGACCTTGTAAGACATAATTCATCAAGAAACAACCTTCCCTGTAACTTACGTTTATTATCTGTTTGATCCGCCGGCCGTCGGCGGATTCGCTCCACTGTAGCACGAAAGGCTTTTCTCCGAACTGGAGTTGGCAATGAGCGGATGGGATGGAATGGACTGGAGCAAGGCGCCGTCGCCGGCCTACGTGGTGGATGAAGCCGCCCTGGAACGAAACCTGGCGCTTCTGGACGACGTGCAGCGCCGCGCGGGCTGCAAGATCATCATGGCGCTCAAGGGTTTTTCCATGTTCGGCGCGTTCCCGCTGATCCGGCGGACCCTGTGCGGGGCCGCCGCGAGCTCCCTCAACGAGGCACGGCTCGCGCGCGAGGAATTCAAGGGCGAAGTGCACGTGTACGCGCCCGCGTACCGCGACGACGAATTCGAGCAATACCTTGAGCTGGCTGATCATATCGTGTTCAACTCGTTTAACCAGTGGCGGCGGTTCCGGCCGGCCGTACAAAAGGCGAAACGGCCGATACGTTGCGGGCTGCGGGTCAATCCCGAACATTCCGAGGTCAAGGTTCCGCTTTACGATCCCTGCGCAAAAGGTTCGCGACTGGGCATCACCCTTGACGCCTTCGAGCCCGACGGGCTGGAAGGGATTTCCGGGCTGCATTTTCACACGTTGTGCGAACTGAACGCTGACGCTCTCGAGCGGACGCTTCCGGCGGTGGAATCCAGGTTCGGGCGCTGGTTCGAAAAGATGGAGTGGATCAATTTCGGCGGGGGCCACCACATCACGCGCGATGATTACGACCGGCCCAGGCTTGTGGAACTGGTGCGTGATTTCAAGAGGCGCTGGCCGCTCGATGTGTACCTTGAGCCGGGCGAGGCCATCGCGCTTAACGCCGGGGTCCTTGTGGCGCGCGTTCTGGACGTCGTGCGCAACGGCGTTGACATAGCCATCCTTGACACCTCGGCGGCCGCGCACATGCCGGACGTGCTCGAAATGCCGTACCGGCCGAACATTCTGGGCGCGGGCGAGCCCGGGGCGCGCGCGCACACGTTCCGGCTGGCCGGGCTGACCTGCCTGGCCGGGGACGTGATAGGCGACTACTCATTCGACCGGCCGCTCGAGGCCGGGGACACGCTGGTCTTCCTGGACATGGCCCATTACACCATGGTCAAGAACAACACCTTCAATGGGCTGAACCTGCCGGCGATCGCGCTGTGCGACACGCGGACCGGCGGGATTCGGGTCCTGCGCTCTTTCGGCTACGAGGATTACCGGAACAGGCTTTCCTAGGTTTTCGGGAAACCGGCCATGGCGGAAAAGAAACAAGACGAACCGGGAGGCCTGATAGCGAGGAACAGGCGCGCGCGCTTCAACTACACCATCCTTGAAAAGCTCGAGGCCGGGATTTCGCTGCTGGGCACCGAGGTAAAGTCCTGCCGCGAACGCAACGTTGACCTCGCCGCCGCCTTCGCGCGCATCGACAAGGGCCAGGTCGTCCTGTGCGACCTTCACATCAAGCCCTACGAATGCGGGCACCAGTTCAATCACGAGCCGCGGCGCGAGCGCCGGCTGCTGCTGCACAAGCGGGAGATCGCAAAGCTATTCGGCAAGGTCACGATCAAGGGCCGCACCCTGGTCCCGCTGTCAATGTATTTCAACCGGCGCGGCAAAATCAAGGTCGAGCTCGCCGTGTGCCAGGGAAAACATGTTTCGGACAAGCGCGAAACCCTTCGGCGCGAGGAGGCCGACAAAGAGACGCGGCGCGAAATCGTCCGGAGCCGCAGGCGCTGATCTGTTGGTAACACAACATGCGGCCAGGGCCCGGAGTTCAGCAGGGGCCGGACTCCGAGTATGGTCTCCATGTCGTATATGAAAGGAAACATAAGGAGATGCAACATGCCGCTGATTGACATGCCTCTTTCCAAGCTCAAGACATACAAGGGCATCTCGCCGCGTCCGAAGGATTTTGACGCTTTTTGGGCCAGGGCCCTGAAGGAGATGCGCGGCACGGACCCGCGGGTCGAGCTGAAGCCGGCCGCCTTCCAGGTTCCGTTCGCGGACTGCTTCGACCTGTATTTTACCGGCGTGCGCGGAGCGCGGATTCACGCAAAATACCTTCGGCCCAAAAAGGCCGCGGCGCCGCACCCGGCCGTGGTCCAGTTTCACGGCTACTCCGGCAATTGCGGCGACTGGTCGAGCAAGCTTGAGTACGTGGCCAGGGGATATTCGATCGCCGGCCTGGACTGCCGCGGGCAGGGCGGCGAATCCGAGGACAGCGGCGGTGTCAAGGGCAATACGCTGCGCGGCCATATCATTCGCGGCCTGGACGACTCTCCGGACAATCTTCTGTTCCGCCACATCTACCTCGACACGGCCCAGCTTGCCGGCCTGGTCATGGGCATGCCGGAGGTGGACCCGCGGCGCGTGGGCGTTTACGGCGGGTCCCAGGGCGGCGGGCTCACGCTGGCCTGCGCGGCCCTTGAGCCGCGCGTAAAACTGGCGGCGCCCACTGTCCCGTTCCTCTCCGATTTCAAGAGGGTCTGGGAACTGGACCTGGCAAAGGACGCATACCAGGAGCTTCGCGACTTCTTCCGGCTGTTCGATCCCGAGCACCGGCGCGAGCAGGAAATTTTCAACAGGCTGGGGTACATAGATGTCCAGAACCTCGCCCCGCGGATCAAGGCCAGGGTCATGCTGGGCATGGGCCTGATGGACACCATCTGCCCGCCCTCGACCCAATTCGCCGCCTTCAACAAGATCAAGGCGCCGAAAGAGGCGGTGATATATCCTGATTTCGGCCACGAGGTCCTGCCCGGCTTTTCGGACAAGATCTACCAGTTCATGGGCAGGCTCTGACATCCGGCGCGGCCAAGGCCGGCCCTGTCCGGACTGTGGGCCCGCACGGTGATGTTGAACCCGCAAAACCGGGTTGAACCCGGGTCTTGGGCCGCCGGGGATAGGGGCAGTGCGAGCGGATGCAAGTGAGTCCGTCCGATCTTGTCACACGCGATGCGATTGCGTATGATCCCGGCCCATGAAGGTGACGTTTGTATACCCGCGGTTCCAGAAATTCCTGGACAGCCATCCCGGCCTGCGCGAGGAGCTGCCTCAATATTTTCTCGGCAGCTTCACCACGCCGCCGTCGCTGGGCATTCCGTTCCTCGCCGCGTACACGCCGCCGGAGATAGATATTGAACTCGTGGACGACAACAGCGGCGATTCCCTCGATTCCGGGGCCGATGCCGACCTGGTTGCGATCAACTGTTTCACGCCCCAGGCCGAGCGGGCCTTCGAGATAGCCGACTTCTACCGGAGCCGCGGCAGGAAGGTGGTGATGGGCGGCCTCTTTCCTTCCTTCCGCGTGGAGGACTGCCTCAGGCATGCGGACGCGGTGAACGTGGGCGAGGGCGAGCCGACCTGGGCGCAAATTCTCGCCGACGCCCGCGAGAACAGGCTCCAGCCCGTTTACCGCGGCGGGTGCTCCTTTGATCTCGCCCGGCTGCGGCCGGCGCGGCGCGAGATATTCTACGGCAAGAAATCCTACGACTGGGACGAGGACCTCGTGCAGATCACGCGCGGCTGCGTGTACCAGTGCGCCATGTGCTCGATACCTTCTCACATGGGCGCGCGGCTCCGGCTCCGGCCGGTTGAGCTGGTGGCCGAGGAAATCCGCGGCCTGAAATTCGAGAACGTGTACCTTGCCGACGACACGCTGTTTTTCACGCAGCGCCGGATACTCGACTATTCGAAGGCGCTGTTCGCGGCCCTGGCCCCGCTCGGGAAAAAGTATTTTGTCTCGTCCACCATGGCGCTCAACACCGACCCTGCCTTCCTGGACCTGGCCGCGGCCGCGGGCGTGCGAAATTTCTACTGCACGATGAACGTGGACCCAATTTCGATCAAGGCCATCGAGGGCGGCCGGCAGCAGCGCGAGCAGCTCCGCGATCTTGTAAGGATGCTGGAGGACCGCGGCATCCGGTTCTTCGCATCCTACGGCATCGGCCGGGACTGGGACGACGAGCACACGGCGGACCGCATGCTCGAGCTCTCGGAGTTTGCCGGCATCCGCACCGCGGAGTTTTTTGTTTTCACGCCGTACCCGGGCTCGGTCCAGTGGGACCGCCTCGAGCGCCAGGGCCGAATTCTTGACAGGCGCTGGAGCCGGTACAACGGCGCGCACGTGGTGTTCCAGCCCGAGCGCATGAGCCCGGAAAAGCTCTTCGATCAGTTCATGCATGCCTGGAAAGGCTTTTACAGCCGCCAGGCGGGCCGCCATGTCGCGCGCCTGGAGCCGGCCACGTGGAAGGGCGGAGTGCAGGCCGTGGGTAAGCCGCTCGAGCGCCAGGGCGTGGGCGGCGAAGCGGCGGTAACGGGCATCGGCGTGCTCAGCCCGATCGGGAACCGGCCCTCGGATGTGCTCGCCTCCCTGCGCGAAGCCCGGCACGGGCTGGCTGCCATCACGCAGTTTGACGCGTCGCATTTCCGCACGCAGTGGGGCGGGGAGATCCGGGGATTTGACCCTCTCAAACACATGACCGCGGACGAGATGCGCGAGTATGAGGACCCTTACCTGCTTTATGCCATCGCGGCCGCGCGGGCGGCTCTTGCGGACGCCGGGCTTGATCCGGCCTCTCCCGGCCTGAGGACCGGCGCCGCCCTTGTGCTTGGAACCTGCAACGGCGGCCTGCGCTCGGCCGAGGAGGAATACCGCTGGCTCCAGGGCAAGTCCGACCGCCCGTTCGACGAGGGCATGAACCTGCGCGCCCAGTATTACGGGTTCGGCAAGGCGCTCGCGCGCGCCCTCGGGATGGGCGGAGAGACGTGGATTGTCACCACCGCCTGCTCGTCCACGACGGCCGCGCTCGGGCTGGCCCAGATGCTGATCCGCGCCCGGCGCTGTTCCATGGCGCTTGTCGGCGGGTCCGATTCGCTGTGCATATCCAACCTGTCGGGATTCGACGGGCTCAAGGCGACCGCGCCCGGGCGTACCGCGCCGTTCTCGGTTCCGCCGGGGCTCAACACCGGCGAGGCCGCCTGTTTCTGGGTTGTAGAATCCATGGAGCAGGTCCTGCTTCGCGGCGCCCGCTGCCTCGGCCGCGTCCTTGGCCACGCCACCACCTGCGACGCCTATCATCCGACCGCGCCGGACCCGCGCGGCGACGGCGTGTTCCGGACGCTGCGCAATGCCATGGCCGACGCCGGTCTCAGCGCTTCCGAGCTCGGGTGCGTGAACGCGCACGGAACCGGCACCGAGGCGAACGACGCGGCCGAAAGCCGCGGCATCGGTCGGTTCCTGGGCGGGCTGTCCGTGCCGGCGGTGTCGCTAAAATCCTTCTTCGGCCACTGCATGGGCACGACGGGCCTGCTCGAGGCAACAGCCAACCTCCTTGCGATGAACGAGGGCTTCATTCCGCCCACGCTCAACTTCACCTCGCCCCGGCCCGGGTGCACGCTCGACTATGTCCCGAACGCGCCCCGGCGCAAGGCGTACAGCGCCTTCATATCGGCCAATTACGCTTTCGGCGGGAACAACGCCGCGGTCGTGATCGGCGCCGCGGGCAGGCCCGTTATTCCGCGCCCGCGCGCCGATGAGCGCGTGGTGGTGACCGGCGCGGGCGCGGTCTCCGCGTTCGGGATCGGAACGGCGCCGCTTCTGGCCGGCCTTTTCGCGGGGCACACGGCATTCTCGGACATCGCGCGCCTGGGCGTCAGCGGCACGCGCGCGCGGCTGGCCGGGCTGGTCCCGGACTGGGCGCCTTCCGCCGTGGACCGGCGCCTGGACCTGGCCGGGATGAACCGCATCAGCCGTTTCGCCGCCGTGGCCGGCAGGCTTGCGCTCGACGCCGCGGCGCTGCGCGTGAGCCCGAGAAACGCGGAAGACGCGGGCGTTGTCCTGGGGGTGTCGAACGGACCCCCGGAATCCGGGCACATGAACAGCGTGTTTTCCACGCCCGGCCACCAGGCGGACGTCAAGAGCTTCTCCAATATCGTCGCCAATTCCACCACGGGCTGGGTCGCGAACGCGCTGTGCCTGAAGGGCGTGAACCTGACGCTCGCGCCGGGCCCGCACGCAGGGCTCCAGTGCCTTGCCTTTGCCTGGGAATCGCTCAAGGACGGACGGGCAGGCGCATTGCTCGCGGGCGGCGCCGACGAAATCTACCCCCAGATGTACCGGAACTACGACCGGATCGGCTTTCTCTTCCAGGATGCCGAGGAGGCTGACTATCGCATCCGCTTCGAGAGCGCCAGGCGCAAGCTCGTTGGCGAGGGCGCCGCCTTTCTCGCGCTCGAGACGCTCAGCGGCGCGCGCTCGCGCCAGGCCCGGCCGCTCGCGGAAATTCTCGGCTACGGCATGAGCATGGATGCCGACGGGTTTTCCGGGCAATGCCTTGACCCCGGCGGGCTTGTCCGGGCTTGCGGGACAGCCCTGGCCCGTTCTAACGTGGACGCCGCTGACATCGACGCCGTTGTTTGGGCGCCGCAGGGGAACGCCCAGGATCGAAAGGTTCTGCTGGCCCTGGAGCGCCTGGCCGGCGCGCGAGCCGGCTCGATTCCGCTGATCGCCACTTCAATGAACACCGGCACGATCGAGACCGCGTCGGCCGTCATGGCCCTGGCCGCCATGCTCGAGTCCATCCGCGCGGGCGGCGGAATATGGCCCCAGCGCACCGGCCTGCCGGACCTGGACTCCCGCCCGGCCGGCCGCGCGGAGCGCATCCTGGCCCTCGGCTCGACGGACCTTGGCTACAACTTCGCCGTTATCCTGAACGCGGGCGCGATTTCATGAGGCGCCGCGTGGTCATAACCGGGGTGGGGGTCGTGTCCTGCGCCGGAAAGGATGCCGGCCATCTTGCCGCCGCGGTCGCCGCCGCCAAATCCTGCCTGCGGCCTCTTGGCGCGGAGTCGGGCCGGCATGCCGGGCTCGTTCAGGATTTGCCGGCCGCGCTTGACGGCCTGGCCGGCGCTTCGGACCAAGACAGGTTTGTCGTTCTCGCGCTGGCCGCCGCCGGCCAGGCCCTGCGCCAGGCCGGGCTTGAACCCCGCCTGCTTGGCGGGCGCATGGGCCTTGTGGCGGCCACCTGCTCGGGGCCCATGCTTTCCATCGAGGCTCACCATGCCTCGGCCCTGGCCGGAGCCGCCTCCCTTTCAAGGGCGGGGCGTTTTGCGCTTTCCTACGCGTCGGCAGCCCGCGTTCTCGCGGCGCGCTTCGGCATTGCCGGGTTCAGCGGAACAGTGACCACCGCATGCTCCGCGAGCGTGGGCGCGCTTGGCATTGCCTGCGATTTCATCAGGCTGGGCCTTCTCGACGCCGCGCTCGCGGGCGGCTCCGATGCGTACAGCCCCTCGACCCAGGCGGGATTCGACGGGCTCAAGGCCACGTGCGAAGGCGCCTGCGCGCCGTTTTCCAATCCGGTCGGGCTCAGCCTTGGCGAGGCCGGCGCCTATATCGTGCTCGAGGAGCGCGGCCGGGCGCTCGAGCGCGGCGCCGCGATTCTTGGGGAAGTCCTCGGTTTCGGAACCAGCAACGACGCTTACCACTGCTCCACTCCGGACCCGTCGGGCAACGGCCAGGGCCTGGCTATCCGCCGCGCTCTCGACGACGCGGGCATCGGGCCCGGCGAAATCGGCTACATCAGCGCGCACGGCACGGGCACGCTCGCAAACGACAAGACCGAGACCCGCGCGCTCCTCAAAGCCCTCGGCGATCCGGCCAAAAGCGTGCCCATCAGTTCAGCCAAGGCGGTGACAGGGCACTGCCTCGGCGCGGCCGGCGCTCTTGAAACGGCGGCCGCGCTTCTGTGCGCCCGCGCGGGAACGCTTCCGGCGACAGCCTCGTTCAAGGGGCCGCGGCAGGGCTGCACGCTTGACTATGTGCCCGCGCCCGGCCGGCCCTGGCCGTCCGGCAGGCCGTGGCTCAAGAACAGCTTCGCCTTTGGCGGCAATAATGCGGCGGCCGTGCTGGGGCCCGGCCCCGGGCGCTCTGACGATTCAAGCGCGGACGACATCGTCGTCTCCGCCATCGGCCTTGTCACGCCCGCCGGCACGGGCCGCGACGCCTTCCTTGCCGCGCTTGCCGCCGGCGTTCCGCTGGCAGGCGAGCGGACCGACGCCGGCGGCTGCGCGCGCAGCATCTGCGCGGCGCCGGAGCCGGACGCGCGCGCGCTCAGCCGCCGGCTGGATTTGCGGAACATGGACGCGCCCAGCAGGCTCATGACCGCGGCCGCGCACCTGGCCCTGGCGGACGCGGGAATAGCCGAAAAGCGCGAAGAGCGCGCCGATGCCGGGTTCTTCCTGGGCCTGGCCACGGCGTCCACGCCGGCCGAGGCAGATTTCCTCAAGGACTATTTCGCGCACAACGGCCAGGTCCGGCATATCATGCGTTACCCATTCGTTGTCCCCAACTCCATTGCCGGGGACGTGTGCCGCGCGCTCAGCCTCACAGGGCATAACACGACCATGTGTTTCGGGCCCGGCGCCGGGCTCATAAGCCTGGCCGCAGCGGCCGTGGCGATCCGGGCCGGCCATTCGGCTCTGCTCGTGAGCGGGGCCGTGGATTTCCTGACCGGGCGCGAGCTCGCGGACCGGCGCATGGCCGGCGAAGCATGCACTGCGCCCGCCGAGGCCGCGGCGGCCTTTGTGCTCGAATCCGCCCGGGTGGCGGACCGCCGCTGCGCCAGGCCGCTGGCGCGGGTGCTGGGAATGGGCTGGGCCACTGACACGGGCGACCCCATGGCATTGCCCTCGGACGGCGCCTTTTGCGCGGCTGTCCAAGACGCGCTCGACCGCGCGCGCATGGCGCCGGGCGCGGTGGACGTCATTTGCGGGCTGTCCGATCCTGAACGGGATCGAGAGGCGCTTTCATCCGTGTTCAAAGGCCGGCCGCCCGCGGCGCTCGGCGTCTCCCCGGTCCTGGGCGAGGCCGACGCGTGCGGAGCGCTGCTGGACCTCGCGTGGGCGCTTGACCGGCCCGGCCAGGACCGGCCGGGGGTGATTCTTTCCGCGGTTCGTTCGCAATACGGCTTGAATTGCGCGGTGGTCTTTGGCAGGTTATAGCAATTCCGGGGCAGGGAAGCGGGGCGGAAGGCGGAGCTGTCATGTCCGAGCAAAACCAAAAACTGATCGAGCGGCGCCGCGAAATCATCGCGCGGCTCAAGGCCGAGCTTATCAAGCGCCTGAACCTGCCGTTTCAGCCCGACGACCTGCACGAGGACGTGGCCCTGCTCGGCTCGGGGCTCGGGCTGGATTCCCTTGACGCCCTCGAGATAGTGCTGTGCGTTGAAAACACTTTTGGCGTGAAGATAGCCGACGACAACATCGCCGTGCTCCGCTCGATCAATACGCTTGTGGATTTTGTCATGGAACAGAAACCCAATGGAGGCGCGTCATGAGGCGCTCGGCGCTCCGGGATTTTTTTGCCGCCAACGGCGCCGCGTTTGAAGCGCGCGCCGGCGTGGAATGCGCCAGGGCCGTGGCGGACCCGGCCGCCGAATACGCCATGGTCCGCGACGCCGTTGCCGTTTCGGACGCCTCCCATCACCAGGTTTTTGCCATGCCCGATGCCGGGGCCATCGACGTCCTGGACCGCCTCGTCGCCGGGAACGTGGCACGGATCCGTTTCGGCCGGGTCCTGCATACGTTCATGGCCGACGCCGGCGGCGCGCTTGTTGCGGACTGCTACATTGCCAACAATGACGATGAATTTCTAGTGCTGTGCGAGAGCCTGGAGGACGACGCAGCCATCCGCGCCCGGTTCCTGGCGGCCGGCAGGGACGCCGGGTTGCGGGACTTGAGCGAATCGCACGCGGTTCTGAGCGTTGACGGATTCAAGGCGTGGGCCGTGGCCAGGGAGCTTTTTGGAGCGGACGTTCTCGGCCTGCCCTATCTTTCCATTGAGCGATACCCGTTCGAGGGCGCCACGGTTCGCCTGATACGGGCTGGCAAGACCTCCGAATTCGGATACCTGCTCGTTGTTCCCGCGGCCCAGGCGCAGGTTCTCGCTGAACGCGCCTTCGCCTCGGCGAAGAAAAACGGCGGCGGCCTCTGCGGAATCGCCATTCACGACGACCTGCGGCTCGAAGGCAGGTTCTTCAACATCTATGCCGAGGGCGCGGCTGTCCGGGACCCGCTTTCGCTCGGGCTGCAGTGGATGATGGATTTCGAAAAAGAGGAATATCCCGGCAGGTCGGCCCTGCTCCGGCGCAGGGCTGCGGGCTTCGAGCGGAAGATCGTGGGCTTCAAGGCGCCGCCCGGCGCAAAGGTCCGAAAGGGCTCCACCCTTCACGACGGCGGCCGGAGCGTGGGCGAAGTGGTCGCGGTTGCCCAATCGCGCGTGCTGGGCTGCACAATCGGACTGGCCATGCTGCCGGTTGCCGCGGCCTATTCCGGATTGGAGTTTGCCATGGACGCTTCCGATGGCCCGATGGTTACGACCATTTCCATGCCGCCCATCATGCCCAGGAGCCTGACCGTCAAGATTGACGAGATGTGACATGACCGCTCCGCCCGACAGGCCGCGCATAGTCAAGCGCAAGCTCGCCATCCGGCCCCAGTTTTACCAGACCGACATGATGGGCGTCATTCACAACTCCGAATTCTTCCGCTGGTTCGAGGAGGGGCGCCTCCATTTCTTCGCGGACATCCTGTCCTTCGAAGATGCCATGCGCGAAGGAATCGCCCTGCCCGTCGTCCGCAACGTATGCGACTATCTCAAGCCTGTCCGCTACGGCGACAACCTTGTCCTGACCACCGAGCACGAGGTCCGGGCGGAATACGGGGGCCGGCTTTCGTTCCGGCATTCGCTTGCCAACGAGGACACCAAGGTCGAGGCGGCAGTCGGCGAAACGGTTGTGACGCTCGTGGATATGAAGACCGGCCGACTCATCCGGGAACTGCCGGACCGGGTCAGGGATCGCTACCTGGCCTTGAAATGAAGGAAGAAATGAAGCTCAAGGACAAGGTCGCCATCGTGACAGGCGGATCGCGCGGCATCGGTCGGGCCGTGGTTGCCGAGCTGGCGCGCCAGGGCGCGCGCGTTTATTTCACTTTTCACCGCAATGCGGAAGCGGCCGCTGAAACCGAAAAGGCCACCGGCGCCCGCAAGCTTCTTTGCCCGCAGCCCGACGCGGAGACGATTGTGAAAACCGCCGAGGCGGTCGTGGCCGAAGCCGGAAGAATCGACATCCTTGTCAACAACGCGGGCGTGCACGCCGACCAGTTCCTGATGCTCATGCCTGAAAGCGAATGGACCAAGGTTATCGACACGAATCTGAACGGCGCCTTTCGCTGGGCCAAGGCGGTGACGCGCCCCATGCTCTCGGCGGGCGGCGGCGCGATCATCAACGTGGCGTCCGTGTCCGCGCTGGTCGGCGTGGCCGGGCAGACGAATTACTCTGCGTCCAAGGGCGCGATCCTGGCGTTTACGCGCTCGCTGGCGGCCGAGCTGGGCGGCAAGGGCATTCGTGTGAACGCCGTGGCACCGGGCTTCATCGAGACCGACATGACAGCAGTGCTCCCGCGCGACATCAAGCGGCGCAATCTTGAGCGCATCCTGCTGAAGCGATTCGGCAGCGCCGCGGAAGTAGCGTCCGTGGTCGCTTTTCTCGCCTCCGACGAGTCCGCCTACATCGTCGGCCAGACCATTGTCGTGGACGGCGGCCTGACCGCGGCCGCGCTCTGAGCGCGGCAACCGCCCTCCAGGCGGAATGCCGCTTCCTCTTCTGTAGCGCGCCACGGCGTGGCGCGATTTTCCGGACAATGCGGGTGCCGGGATATAAGCCCGATTTTGCAGCCGCGCCGCAAAGGGTGAATGCGGAAATCAGGAACATCAGGAAAAAAGATGAGACAGGGGGCGTTTCCTTCCTGTTTTCCTGATTTCCAAATTATCTCTTATAAGCCCGTCCAGAATAGACCAGACATGTCACGCTGCATAGATAGTTGTATGGGTTCTGAAAAGAGCACGGACTTTGTCCGGGCGGCGAGCCAAGTGCCGCAGAGCGCCCAAGGCTTTGGA
>JAAZAB010000166.1 GCA_012514555.1 Lentisphaerota bacterium | reverse complement strand
GGAAGTCGCCCATCGTGGAAAACGCGCCGGCCAACGGGAAATCGATTCTCGACAAGTCCAACCTTGCCGAGTGGATGGCATCGGACGCGCAGCCCCGGCATCGCGGCGTGACCGCGCTCATCTGCGGAGTGAACGTGGACTTGACTTCCGACCTGTCGAATTACGACGCGGAAATGTTCGGCAAAGTGTTTTATTCCCACCCCGCGCACGCGGCGACCAACACGGAATTGACGCACAACCACGCGGTCCTGTTCAAGCCCCTGCCCCTGCCCGAAGAACCCGCCGGCCTGGAGCAGGAAATCAAGCGGGTGGTAACCGGGGGCGAATTCATCGACATGCGCCACCTCCTGGACTGCTCCACGCTGAAGCGCGCGATCTTGGGTCTGAGCTACATCCAGTCATTCCGCCTTGACACGCACGGCGTCGAGGATGGCCACGTCATTGACGAAACCGCGCTGCCCGCGCCGCGGGGCAAAGGCCTGGACGCCTGATGCAAGTTCCGGGGTTCATGAACCCGGATTTTGCGTTTGAAAATGAACGATACTTATAACGGGTAAACCACCAGGCTTTTCAACATCCGGGATGAACACACAGGAACCGCCGGTTGCCATATTCAAGCACGCCTGGCGCATCGCGCTTGGCGTCATGTTCCCGGGCGGGCGCGAACTGTCCGGCCCGGGCTCGGTCTTGCGCCTGCTTGCCTGGCTCGTGTTTTGCGCCTACTCGTATCCCTTTCTCACGCACCCCCTTCAAAACCTGGGTTTCGAGTCCTCTTTCATACACATGATCAACCTGGTTTTTCACGAGGCCGGACACGCCATTTTCATGCTGTTCACCAGCAACCGGCTGGCCATCGCCGCGGCCGGCAGTTTCATGCAGTGCCTGGTTCCCCTTGTCCTGGCCGTCTACTTCTACTGGAAGAACGAGGACGCGTTCGCCGCCGGGCTCTGCCTGTGGTGGTTCGGGCAAAACCTTGTGGACTGCGCGCCGTACATCGCCGACGCGCGCTACCTCCAGCTCACCCTGCTGGGCGGGAACACGGGCCGCGAGGTTGAGGGCCACGACTGGGAATATATTCTGACCGCGCTGAACATTTTGAACAAGGACATCCTCATAGCCAGCCTCGTGCTCTTCTGGGGGCGCATCGTGATGCTCGCCTCGCTGGCGTGGGCGCTGGCCGCAATTGTCATAGGCTGGCTCGGCGGCCGGAAGAGGATCGGCCCGCGGCGGCGGCATGAACGGGCGGTGTTAAAATGACAGGGACCGGAAAGCAGATCACCGGCATCATTGACGTGCACACGCACCCGCACTGGGTTCAGCCCTTCAGGCGGATGCATGACATGATTCGCCTGGCAAAATCGCTGGGCATCGAAAAGCTCGCTGTCATGGGCGGCAACCTCGGCTTCGGCTATCGTCCCTCGGCGCCGCAGGTGGAACAGATCAACGATTTGACGATCAGGCTTCTCCGCCGCTGGCCGGACGAGCTTATAGGCTTCTGCCGGCTCAATCCCGGGCTCCCGGAGTCGTTCCTGCTCCGGCAGATAGACCGATGCTTCGCCACCGGCCTGTTCAAGGGCATAAAGCTGGCCGTCTGGCCAAATGCCAGGAGCAAGCTTCTCGACCCGGTAATGCGCAAGGCGGAGGAGCTTGGCGCAGTGGTCCTGCATCACTGCTGGTACAAAACCGTGCGCAAATACGAAGGCGAATCCGACCCGGCTGACATCGCCGACCTTGCCGCGCGGTTTCCGCGCGTGAGGATAATCATGGCGCACCTAACCGGGTGTGGCTGCCGCGGCGTGCTCGACGTGAAGCCGTTCAAAAATGTTTACATCGACACATCGGGCTCGCCGGCAATGGCCGGAATGGTGGAATACGGCGCAAGGACGCTCGGCGCGGAGCGGCTGCTGTTCGGGTCCGATGCGTTCGGCCGCGACTTTTCAGCGCAGCTGGCAAGGGTGCTCGATGCCGGCATCCCCGAGGCGCAGCGCCGCATGATCCTTCGCGACAACGCCGTGAAACTCCTGGGGCTGTAGAACAAGGCGTTCGCCGCCTGTCCTGTAAAGCGCGCGAGGCCAGGCGGGGAAAGGAATCAATAAATGCTGATAGACGTCAACTGCTGGATGGGCTTCTGGCCCTTTCAGGTGTTCCCGCGGCTCTCCGCTGCCCGGCTCGCGGCGCACCTTGCCGCGCGGGGCGTGTCCAGGGCGTTCGTGTCGCCGATCGAGAGCGTGCTCTGCCCCGACCCGAACGCGGCCAGCAGGAAGTTGCCGGGCAAGCTGAGGGCGCAGCCCTCCCTCGTGCCGGTCCCGGTCCTCGACCCATCCCTCGGCAACTGGCGTGAATGCCTTGACGAATATGCCGCGGCGGGCCTCGGCCGGGCGGTTAAAATCATTCCTAACTACCATCGCTACGAGCTCGACGCCCCATGCGTAGAAGAACTGGTCCGCGCCCTGGCCGGGCGGCCGGCCCGCCTTCTCATGATCCAGATGCGCCTGGAGGACGAGCGGCATCAATACCCGCTGATGAAGGTTCCGGGCGTTCCGGCGGACGCGATCATTGCGTTCGCAAAACGCCACCCGCATCTTCGCGTCCTGTGCCTCGGCCCGTACCCGGGCGAGGCCGAGCGGCTTGTGGGCGAAACGGACAACGTCTGGATTGACATCGCGTTCCTCGAGTACGCGAACACCTTGAAGCACTTCCTGCGAAAAATGCCTTGCGACCGGATGCTCTTCGGCTCCCACACTCCTTTTCTGTACACGCGCGCCGCGGTCATGAAAATCGAGCGCGCGGAGATCCCGCGAAAAGACCTGCTCGCAATAGCATCGGGCAATGCGCTGCGCCTCCTGGGCTGACACTCCTTCGATGCATGGCCGGCGGCGCGCGCGCAGCCGTTGAACCAGGCCTCTCGCGCGGGAAAAACAAGCTTGAAGAACAACCGCCCGGGCGACAGGATTAATCAGCCTGGAAAGAGCAATCGAATATCCAATATCCAACAAGGAACTCCCAATGTTCATCGGATTCCTTAGATATTGGATGTTCCGTTCAACCCCTCTGCACGCAGGCAGGAGATAATTTGGAAATCAGGAACATCAGGAAAAGAGGGGGGGATAGACCTTTTCGATTCCACTTTTCCTGATTTCCAAATAGTCTCCTGTATTTTGGAAAAGGGGTAGAATAAG
>JAAZAB010000016.1 GCA_012514555.1 Lentisphaerota bacterium | reverse complement strand
CGAATATCCAATATCCAACAAGGAACTTCCAACATTCATCGGATTCCTTGGAATATTCCGTGTTGGCTGTTAGGCGCTTTGGTTCAGCGGTGGTGCAATCCGGCTTCTGTAGCGCGCCACGGCGTGGCGCGATTGGCCCCGCATACGGCGGCAGACCCCAGGGAAGGCAACGAGGACGAGGACGAGGACGAGAAAGGAAGGCAAACCCAGCCTCTTGCGCCTCCGCGGGAGATATGACTTCATCCTGTTTATTTCGGAGGCCGAGGCCGTTCGCCCTCCAGGCGCATGTTGCTGGGTGTAGCCGCGTCGCTGTGCGACGCGCTTTCGATGATTGTGAGGATACGAAACCGGCATCCGCATCCTGGCTCCTGAATTCCGGCGCCTGGCTACTTGATCCCGCAAAATCCGGGTTGATTAGTTGCAGCGCAACAGGAATTGATATTTTCATTCATCATGGTATAAATGGCGCATTGAGAAGGGCAGGGCGGGGGCAGAAAAGGGTTTTGAAATTTTTCCAGCCATTCATGGATCGTATTGCCGATTCTGTCGCTGCATGGGCAGGGAGCCGGAAACGCCTTGTCCTTCAGCGCGCGCCGCAGCCAGAAGCATGAAGATTATTGTCGCCAACCTGGATCGCACCGGGGACCTGGGCCAAAGCATACGGCGGGCCGCGGCCAACCGGATGAAGGATTCGGGCCTGTCGCCCGAGGCCGTGCTGATGAGCTGTGGCCAGGCGCGCAATCCCGAAGAGTTTCGGGAATACATCCGGCGCTACGGCCAAATCGCGGCAAATTCCGGGGTAAAAGACATGGCGCCGCTCGGCCCGCTCGCACGGCTTCGACTGCGGCTGCGGCATGCCCGCAACAGGCTGGTGTTCGGCTGGGAAAACGAAGCTCGCGTTCGAATGACGCCGGGGGAGATAAGCGCGCTGCGCCTGGCGGAAACGGAGTCCGAGGCCCGGTTCCAGGATCGCTTCATCCAGCTCATGCGCATTCGTGAGGGCGTGGACACCAATCCCTTTCGCATTCCCCGTGCCCCGGGCTGGCGCGGCAGCCTGGTTGTGCGGTTGAAGGTCTTTCTCTGGCAGCTCCTGCGCTATCAGCACGACCGCATTACGTTCCGCCAGAACCTGATCAACTCGAGCTTGGGCGGCGCCCTGGAGTTCGAACACCGTCTTCGGAGCCGGGAAATCGATGAACTCCGCCGCAGTGTGGCCGGACTGGAGAGCAGGCTTGCGGCCCTGGAGGCGAATCAGTCCCGCAATGCCGGGTCGGGCTCCGCCGCGGCCGACAGCGCGAGCAATGCGCAGCGGGCAAAATGAATGAGCAACCATGATTAGAATAGACCAGGTCATGGCCGGCTTTGCCGAAGGCGACGCCATTTCGCACGAGGCGCTTCTGCTGCGCGACATTTTCCGCAAATGGGGTTACCCCTCCGATGTGTTCGTGCCTCCCGCCCATGCGGCGCCCGGCATGGCCGGCCAGTGCCGGCCGCTTTCGGAATACTCCGCGACGGCCCGCGATGTGTGCCTGCACCACTTCGGCATCGCCTCCGAGGCCCAGTCCGTTTTCGCCGATTCCGTTGCCAAACGCATCCTCGTTTATCACAATATCACGCCCGCGGAGTTCTTCCGGGGCTATGACGATGGCCTGGCCGGCCGGCTTGCCGATGCCCGCGCGCAGCTTCCGGAACTGGCCCGGCGCTGCGCGGCCCTCTGGGGCGCCTCGGCCTACAATGCCGCCGAGCTCGCGGGGCTCGGGCTTTCCGGCGTGCGCGTGCTCTCCCTGCCGCTGTCCCGCGCGAGCCTGGACCTTACGCCGGACATCGCGGTGGCGGCCAAATTCGCCGGAACGCCGCTGAAGACGATCCTGTTCGTGGGCCGGGTGGCGCCGAACAAGAGAATCGAGGATTTGATCCAGGCGTTCGCCTGGTACAACCGCGCGATAAACCAGTTCAGCCGCCTTGTGATAGTGGGCTCATTTCATGGCGTGCCCCGCTACATGGCGATGCTGCGGATGCTGATCGGCGACCTGGACCTGCCGAACGTGTGTTTCGAGGGGTTCGCAT
>JAAZAB010000015.1 GCA_012514555.1 Lentisphaerota bacterium | reverse complement strand
TGATCCTGGGCGTATTCCGCAAGGACAGCCGGACCGTGGTGGCGCACGTGCAGCATTTCCCGCCGCCGTGGGAAACCCTGGCCGCCCAGGACATGGCGCCACCGCCGCGGGGCCCCGTCGTCCTGCGTTGGAACGGGCCCAGGCCGGAATCGGTGTTCCTGGCGCTGCCCGGGCCGGGCCGGTATCTTGGGCCTGTCGCCCGGGACAAGGCAGCCTCGCTCATCGCCATTCCGCCCTTTGTCCGCGGCCAGGTCGTGGAGATCAGGCATGAAAAAGGGGCGGCGGGCTGATCAAAATGGTGTCAGAATAAGCGCCAGGCAACCGGGCAACTGCGAAAAATTCCCGTTCAACGCGTTCTTGCGAAACAGGCGTCGTTCTGGCACACTCCTTTTCCTTCGCGGGAAGAGGGGGAATCGTGAAAAAGAGAATTGAGTTCGGCTGGGCGCAGACCGACATCACGCCCTCGCTGCCCGCGCCGCTGGCCGGGCAGTTCCACACGCGCATTTCGAAGGGCATCATGGACCCCCTGACGGCCACCGCGCTGGCGATCCGCGCGGAGGACGATTCGGAGCAGGCGATCCTGGTGTCTCTCGACGCGCTCTGGGTCGCCGACCCCACGCGCGACCGGGTTCGCGCTCTTCTGGCCGGGGCGCTTCCCGGCTTCGATCCGGCCAAGCTCGTGATAGGCGCCACTCACACTCACGCGGCGCCGTCCCAGGTCTCGCGCTATTTCGATTACCCCGTCCACGGCGTGCCCGGGATTCTCACGCAGGAGGCATACGCCGAATTCCTCGCCCAAAAGATCGCGGCCATCTGCGCGGAGGCCTGGGCCGCGAAGCGCCTCGGCGCGTTCTCGTACGGGCGCGCGCCCGCCGTTGTCGGGCACAACCGGCGCGCGGCCTATTTTTCCGGCGAATCCGCCATGTACGGCAGCACGGGCCGCGGCGATTTTTCGCACGTCGAGGGATACGAGGACCACTTCTTGAACGCCCTGTTCACCTACGACTCGGAAAACGCGCTCACGGGCATGATCCTGAACATCGCATGCCCGTCGCAGGTCTCGGAAAACATCGATTTTATTTCCGCCGACTACTGGCACGACGTGCGCCGCGAAATCCGGGCGCGCCGCGGGCAGGCTCTCTTCATCCTGCCGCAGTGCGGGGCGGGGGGCGACCAGTCGCCGCACATCCAGGTGGAGCAGGCCGCGGCCGAGCGCATGCAGAAGCTGCTCGGCCACGGCGCGGCCGGAACGGCGCGCCTGAACGAGATCGCCCTGCGGGTCGCCGGCGCGGTGGACGCCCTGGCGCCCGCGCTCGCACGCGACATCGCGTACAGCGCCGAGTTCGCGCACCGCACGCTCAGCCTCACGCTCCCGCGCTACAAGATAACCGCGTCAGACGTCGAGGAGTATTCGAAAATCGCCGCGGCCGCCGAAACGGATTTGGAAAAACTCGAAGCCTCCGGGGCCGACAAGCTCTCCCACGATTACTCCGTCGCCTTCCGGCGGGCCAGCTGGTACGGGCGCGTCGAAAAGAACTTCAAGAGGCAGGAGTCGCGCCCGGATTTCACGACCGAGTCGCACGTCATCCGCCTCGGGGACGTTGCCTTTGCCACGAACCGCTTCGAGATGTACCTGGACTACGCGATGCGAATCAAATGCCGCTCGAAAGCAGTGCAGACGTTCGTGGTCCAGCTCTGCGGCGAGGGCACCTACCTGCCCACCGCGCGCGCAATGGCCGGCGGCAGCTACGGCGCCATTGCCCCGAGCATCAAGGCCGGCCCCGAGGGCGGGCGGATACTGGTGGAGGAAACATTGCGCGTCCTGAACTCGCTTTTTGACAATGGGCAATAATCAACAAAGAAAAGGAAGCAGCCATGGGCAAACTGAAAATCGGATGGGCCTCGCGCGACGTATCCACGATCAAGCCGGTTGACATTCCGGGTCAGTTTCACATCCGCGTTTCAACAGGGATCATAGACCCGATCACGGTCACCGCGCTGGTGCTCGAAAGCGGCGGCGACATCGCCGTCTTCCTGTCGGGCGATTTCGTTTCGATCAGGCCGTACCTGGTCACGGAAACGCGCGACGAGATCGCCAAACGCCTGCCGGGATTCCCGGTCGAAAAGATCGTGATCTGCTGCACGCACACCCACGCGGGCGCGAGCTATTACAAGAGCTCGTCCTCCATGTCGACGCCTGACGAAATTCCACACCCCGGCATCGAGATCGCGGACAGCAACGAATACCGGGCCTTCCTGGTGGGCAAGATAGCCGACGCGATCGAGGAGGCCTACAACGGGCGCGCGCCGGGCGGAATCGCCTACGGCTACGGCTACGCGGTGGCCGGCCACAGCAGGCGCGTGGTCTATTTTGACGACCTGTCGAAGCGGCCGGGCGCCTCCGCCGAGGCCGGGGTCATCGTGGCCGGGCACGCCGCCATGTACGGCGACACGAACGACCCCATGTTCAGCCACTACGAGGCCGGGGCCGATCACTTCATCAACCTGCTCTACACGTTCGACGCCGCCGG
>JAAZAB010000165.1 GCA_012514555.1 Lentisphaerota bacterium | reverse complement strand
CGCGTTCAGAAAATCGCGGCCGCGTTCTCGGACGTGGTGGTCAACCTCGCGGTTTTCGACAGCGGCCCGTCAAACGAGGTGATTGCCGATTTCATCCGGCGCACGGCCGGCGTGGAAACCGTCAAGATCAACCTCGTCGGCCAGACCGCCTTTATTTCCGGGTTCGTGTTCGGCAACAGCCAGCGGTCGAACGTGCTGAGCCTTGCGCGGACCCAGGTGGCGAACGTGGTGGACATGCTCTCGGTTCGGGACGTCATGATCGAAACCGAGATCATGTTCCTGAAAGTCACGAAGAGCAGCGGGTTCGACATCGGCGTCAACCTGCTCGACGGCGGGCAGGGCCTGATCCTGAACGGCGGCGTCCAGGGCCAGCAGACCCGCAAGGATGCCGACTACAGCGCCATGGACGTTACGCTGACCTGGTCCGCCCAGATCGCGCCGCAGCTCAAGGTGCTGATGGATGAAGGCAACGCGACCATCCTCGCGCATCCCCGCCTGTGCACCAAGAACAACGAGGCCGGCAAGTTCCTGTCCGGGGGCGAATACTACTACGAGGTCTCGGGCGTCCAGGCCGCGGACATGAAGAACGTGGAGTACGGCGTCCAGCTCGAGGTCCGGCCCTCTTTCGTGAGCGAGAAGGAAATCCTTAACACGATGAAGATCACGGTGTCCATACCCACGGCCAAGTCCGGGAGCGAGCAGCTCAACCTCGACAAGTTCGAAACCGAGTGCACCGTGGTTTGCCAGGTCGGGCAGAGCATAGTGCTTTCCGGGCTGCTCGAGAACATGAAGAACTTCTACAAGTCCCGCAGCCCAATCCTCGGCGATCTCCCGGTTCTGGACTGGATTTTCGGCTCCAAGAGCAGGAAGGACGAGGACACTCAGTTGTTGGCCATCGTGACGCCGCGGATTCTGTCGGCGCTCACGCCGGATGAGTTCGGCGCCCGGGCGCCCGCGCCCATTCCGCGGGACGTTCAGCCCCGGGTCGACGCCTACCTTGAGGAAATGCGCACCGGCGTGTACCAGGCGCCCGAGGCGCCCCGGCCCAAGGCCGGCGCAAAGCCCCGGAAGCGTCCGAAATTGTACCGCATCTGGTAACTGGCGGAACAGTGGTGGTGAAAACGTGATTTACCTTCTCCATGCCGACGGAACGCAGACGGACCTGTCTTTCCTGAAAACCAGGGAGTTCGTCACGGTCGGGTCGTCGTCCTCCTGCGACCTTCGCCTCCCGGCAAAGGGTGTCGCCGGCATGCATTGCCGAGTGCTGAACGTGCGCGGCTGGCTTTATGTCCAGCCGGTGTCCTCGCGCCATCCCGTTTCCGTGAACGGCCTCCCGGTGGCCGGCCGCGAGCAGCGCCTGCACAATGGCGACAAGCTGACCGTCGGCGAATGGAACATGATCTACTTCGAGGAGGCGTCCGACGTCGAGGATGCCGCCGCCGCCGCCAGGCCGGATATCGGGGAGAACGCGGGCGCCCGCGAGCAGCTCAAGCGCAAGGTTCACGAGATACTGCTCGACCGGATGGACCTCAAGAGCCTCGACACCATTGGCGCCGCGGCATCCCTGGAGCTCAGGCAGCGAGCCCGCAAGCTCATCGGCGAAATAATCGGCGAGCTGAGCGCCGAGGCCGAGCGCCAGGGCGTCGCGGCCGATGTGCTTCAGAAGGAGGTCGTGCACGACGTGCTCGGCTTCGGCCCGCTCGACGACCTGATCAACGACCCGGAGATCACGGAGATAATGTGCTTCGGCCGGAACAGGATTTTTGTCGAGCGCAGGGGCAGGCTTGCGCCCTCGAACCGCAAGTTTGACAGCCCCGGCCAGCTCGAGGCCATCATCGAGCGCATCGTGGGCCCGCTCGGGCGGCGCATTGACGAAAGCTCCCCGATCGTTGACGCGCGCCTTCCGGACGGTTTCAGGGTGAACGCGGTGATATCGCCCGTGGCCATTGACGGCGCATCCCTCGACATCCGCAAGTTCCCCGCAAAGCCGCTGACGATGGAGGACCTGGTGGGGTTCAAGACGCTCAGCCCCGCGATGGCGGCTTTTCTCAGGATCGCGGTCGAGCGCAGGCAGAACACGGTCATCTCGGGCGGCACCGGCTCCGGCAAGACAACGCTCCTCAACATCGCGTCCTCGTTCATTCCGCGCGCCGAGCGCATCGTGACCATCGAGGACGCCGCGGAGCTGCGCCTTGACCAGGAGCACGTGGTGCGCATGGAGGCGCGCCCGCCGAACATCGAAGGCAAGGGCGAGATTTCCATACGCACGCTCGTCCGGAACGCGCTGCGCATGCGGCCCGACCGCATAGTTGTCGGCGAGTGCCGCGGCGGGGAGGCCCTTGACATGCTGCAGGCCATGAACACGGGGCATGACGGGTCGCTCACCACCGTGCACGCGAACTCGCCGAAGGATGTGATGGCCCGCCTTGAAACGCTGGTGCTGATGTCGGGAATGGATTTGCCCGTGGCCGCCATCCGCCAGCAGATCGGGGCGGCCGTGAACCTGGTCTGCCAGGTCTCGCGCCTTTCGGACGGCTCAAGAAAGGTCATGGCCATTGCCGAGGTGCTGCCCATGGCCGGGGGCGGAGAGATCGCGCTCCAGGACATATTCGAGTTCCGCCAGTCGGGCTACGACGCCGAGGGCCGGGTTGTGGGCGAATTCCAGCCCACGGGCACGATCCCGAACTTCATCATGCGCCTGCGCGAGCGGGGCGTGGACGTGGACATGGGCATTTTCGTCGTCAAATGAGCGCGGGGATTCCGACATGCTGGCAGTAATTCTAGCGGTCTCGTTCATCTCGGTCAGCCTGCTGTTTTTTCTCCTGCTCCGCTCGCTTGCGGGCGGCTATGGCGAGTACGAGGAGCGTTACCTTGGCCGCACGGCCGAGCTGATCCAGCAGGGCGCCTCGTTCATTCCCGTGGAGCGCCTGATGCATATGAAGGTGATATCGGCCTTCCTGCTGGGCGTCATCGCGCTCGTCGTGTCGTCCGGCCTCATGCGCCCCGTCCCTTTTATCCTGGCCGCCGCGGCCGCCGGCATTGGCGCGTTCATCCCGGACATTCTCATTCACATGAAGGTCGCCCGGCGCCGTGAGAAGTTCAATTCCCAGCTCATCGCCGCAATGAACACCATCAGCAACGGACTGCGCAGCGGCTTTTCTTTTCTCCAGGCTCTTGACCTGGCCGCGCGCCAGCTCCCGGACCCGGCCGGGCAGGAGTTCCGGCTTACCGTGCGCGAGATCAACCTCGGCGTGCGCATCGAGGAAGCCCTTGAAAACATGAACAAGCGCCTGAACGACGCGGACCTGATGCTTCTCGTCGCCGCGGTCCGCCTGACGATACAGACCGGCGGCGAACTGCCGGTGGTCTTCGGCCAGCTCAGCGACACGATACGCGAGCGCAACCGGATAGACGGCAAGATCAAGGCCCTGACAAGCCAGGGCAAACTCCAGGCCATCATCGTGGTGCTTATTCCCGTGGCCCTGGGCATCATCATCCATTTCATCAACCCGGAGTTGATGCGGCTGATGTACACTACAATGATGGGCTGGGCCATGCTGGCGGCAGTCGTGGTGCTTGACGTTATCGGGTTCTTCATGATCCGCAAGATAGTATCCATTCGTCTTTAGGCCGGGGTGGGCATGAGCGAATTGTTCAATGAAATGACGCTGGGCTTGATCCTGCTTTTCGCGGCCACCGTCATGCTGGCCTATTCGCTCCTGGCAAAGCGCATGGAAGGCTACGGGATGTTCCTGTCGCAATACCGGCGCAAGCGCGTGGGCTGGATGCTCTGGATCACACCCCTGCTGCACGGAATGACGCGGCTCCTCAACAGGGTTCTTGGCGCGGATAACGCCCTCGTGCGCGGAATGCGCACGCGGCTGCGCCAGGCCGGCGTGGACACCGCTCTCACGCCCGAGGAGATGGTTTCGCTGCAGTTCGTTCTTGCGCTGGGCTCCGGCGCGCTCGGCGCGGCATTGCTCTTCGTTTTCCAGCGCGCGCACGAGCGGGAGTCCGACCTGGGCTCGGGCCTGCTCTTTGTCGCCATCCTGGCCCTTGCGGCCTTCTTCTTTCCCGTGCTGCCGCTCGACAATGCCCGGGCCGCGCGCCGGCGCCAGATTCTGTCCGACTGGCCATTTTTTCTCGATCTGCTGACGCTGTCCATGGAATCCGGAATGGACATGACCATAGCGATCCAGCGGATCGTGGGCAACATTCCGCTGAGCCCGCTCTCGGAGGAGCTGATGCGCCTGCTCAACGAAATCCACCTCGGCGCGCGGCGCGTCAATGCCATGAAGGACATGGCCAGGCGCATAGGCATTGAGCCGATTACCGTGACAATCGACATGATGACCCAGGCCGAGGAACTGGGCACGGAGCTCGGCCCGCTCCTTCGCATCCAGGCCCGCGAGTTCCGGGAGCGCAAGGCGCAATATGTGGAAAAGCTGGCGATGGAAGCGCCCGTCAAAATGCTGCTGCCCCTGCTAAGCTGCATCTTTCCGTCAATCCTGATCATGCTGATCGGGCCTGTCATGATCCAGTACTACATGAACCAATGACACTGGGCCAATATGATCCTTGAGCATGCAACAACAGGGCGGGTGCTGCTGACCGGCGTGGCCGGCGCGTTCAGCCTGCGCAAACGCATGCGCGGCCTGATGGGCCGGGTTGGGCTGGAGCCGGGCGAGGGCATGTTCTTCCCGGACTGCCGCGCCATACACACGTTTTTCATGCGCATGCCCATAGACGTGATATTTCTCGACGCTGAATGGCGCGTTGCCGGGCTGGCGGAAAACCTGAAGCCATGGCGCATGCTCGTCTGCGGGGACCCCGGCGGGCGGCATACGCTGGAAACCGCGGCCGGCTCGCTGTCGCGCTGGGCGCTGGCCATCGGCGACGCTCTGAGGCTGATCGAATGACGCCGGGACAGGAGGATGAATGATAATGAGCCCTGATACGGAATTGCCCGGCGCCCCGCGCGCGCTCATGCCGTCGGACGGATCCGGGCGCGGGATGCGCCTGCCGGATTTTATAATGCGCCTGGCGCCCGCGCTTCTGCTCGCGCTCGCGGCCGCCGGAAGCGCCGGCTGCCGCGATTCCGCAAAAAAAACTCCGGACTTGTACGAGGACAGCGAGTTCGCCGCCGTTATCCGGATGCCGCCGGGCTGGGTGCAGATGGAGTCCCTCAGCATGCTGGCCAAGCGCCAGTTCGAGTGCCCCGGAACAGAGGCGACGATGTTCTATGACGCGAACCGCGACCCCTGCCGCTGCCTCCTGGACATGGACACCGAGGTGGATAATTTTCAAAGCAGCGCGCGGCTTGTCTATCCCGGGTTCGTGCTCCTGGACAGGGCGCCAACCAACCTTTTCGGATGCCCGGCCGTCAGGTTCTCGGGCGACACTGCAAAGATGGCCGTCCTGGGCCTGGTCGTCAAAAACGAAACGGACTCCTACAGGTTCCTGTTCGTCTTTCCCGCGGCCTTGACGAACGGTCCGGACTTGTTCGACGGCTTCATCAAGGGCGTTTCCATTGCGCCTTTGCAGGACGCCAGGCTGGCGGGGGAATCCTTTGTTCGGCGGCTTCCGGCCCTTGCGACAAGCAACGATGTCGCCAACGCCATCCGCTACGGTAATGAACTTCTCATGGGGCGCGACTCCAACGTGAATTACTACAACGGCGCCATGCAGCAGTACGCCGCGGCGCTGGCCGCCACATACCGCCGGGACCCGAGGCCCGCCGAATATGATGCGGCCCTGGCGCAGATGCAGTTGTGCTTCTTCTTCCGCGAGGAAACTTTCTACCGCCAGCGCCGACGCCTGGAACAGGCGCTCGGGCTTGGAAACAAGCCGGATGCCTTCGATGCGGCAGACTGCATCATGCGCCTGTTCCCGGACCGCAATTCATGGCAGTTCAAGTACGGGGCCCGGAAATGGGACGAGGCGGAACGGGTGAGATTCAACCCCTGATCGAGCGGAGCCGAACCTGTGAATGAAGAAAACCTTGTGCCTTCCCTGAAAATTGCGCTGAAGCGCCGCGACGGCTCCGACGTCCTTGAGTTGGAGTTGCCTCTCGGCGGCAAGCCGCGCGTTCTCGGCCGCGATGCGCTCTGCGACTTTTGCCTGGATTCCCCTTCGCTTGCGCCAAGGCACGCCGAGCTTGCGCTCACGCCCCGGGGCCTTTACATCCGCGACCTTGGCAGCGTGAACGGCGTGCAGGTGGATGGGCGCCGGCTTGCCCGGCGCGAAGCGAATCTCCGGCCCGGAAAACAGGTCGCGCTGGGAGATTTCAACTTCATCGTGCCGGCGCACGAGGGAGCGGTCGGCGCGGCCGCGCCCGGATCCAGGAACAAGATGCTCGTTGCCGTTCTCCTTGTCCTGTGCCTGGCGACCCTGGCCGCTTGGATGTTGAAGAGAGCCCGGCCGCAGGCGGACGACAGCCCGGCGGCCGGGCCTGCTCCGGCGCTTAACGCGGAGTCCAACGCCCCGGCCGGCCCCGGCCCCGGCGAGGGGTCCGCCCTGAATGGCAGGGCCGACATCTATCGCCGCGCCGCGCAGCTGATGCAGCAGGGGCAGTATGCGCTTTATGCAAGCAACGATTACCTGGCGGCCGCGGCCCTGTTGAACGAGTCGGTCGCGCTGGACCCGCGCAATACTCAGGCGCTCGGCCTCCTGCGCGCAATCCGGGGCGCGCACATGCAGGAGGCTTTTGCCGAAGGCATGGAGTGCATTGACAGCGGCGACATCCCCCGCGCCCGGCGCGCGCTGGAGCGCATGAAGACAATGTCGCCCGCGGACGGCCAGGTGTCGGAATTCGAAGCCTACCTCCGCGGCGAGGAGGCCTGCGAAAAGGCCGCCGCATTTCTTCAACAGGCCCGATATGCCGACGTTCTCTCCGTTCTTGACGGCGCGAAGGTGTTGAACGAGTACAAGCGCCAGGACCTGGTCAGCCTGGCCGGGCGCCAGATTGAGCTTGCCGGCCAGTTCAAGCAGGCCGATGACATGTTCAATGCCTGGCGGATACCGGACGCGCAGTCCGTGTGCTCTGGCCTGGCGGCGCAGGCCGGCTTGTCCTTCTCCCAGAAAGCCGACCTCGCCGCCCGCGGGAATCTACTGGCCCAGGCTGCCGCGCTGGACGCGCTTCTGGCGCAAAGCAATGACGTCGCGGCCATCGAGGCCGGGACCGCTCTCCTGGATTCTCCGGCGTTCCGGAACTATCCCGGCGCCAGGACGATCGCGTTGGCCAGAATGGACGATCTTCGCAAGCGCCTGGGCCCCGGCCGTGAGGAATACGAGCAGGATGGCCGGAAAGCGATGGCGGACGCCGCCGCGGCCAAGGCGCGCGGCGAGCTCTACGAGGCGGCCAGGCTGAACAGCCGAGCGCTGAAAAGTCTCCTGATCGCCGGCTTTGCCGCCGGGTCACCCGGGCATGATGCCGAGTTTGCGCGGCTGCGCATGGACATCGCCGCTTTTACCGGGACAGCCTTCAACAAAGCCTATGTGCTCGAGTCGCGCGGCTCCGTTCGCGACGCGGCCGCCCTTTACATGCAGATTCTCGATGTGGCCTCATCCTCGGACCAGTATGCCGCCATGGCCCGGAAACGCCTCAAGGAACTGCGCGCGCTCCTGCCTGCCGAACAGGACGCCCGGGCCGTGATCGACCGGCGTCTCAAAAGCGGCGCTTCCATTCTCCCGGCGCAGCCCGCTCCGGCGGCTCCGGCGGCCAAGGACCAGGCGCCCAAAGGCGGAGAATCAGCCCCGGGCCGGGCGGCTGCCCCTGCGCAGCCGTCCGAACAGGCGGGCGGCCGGGGCAAGGGCAGTTTTCCGGCCGGCGGCGAGGAAGTCATTCCAAGCCGTGAAAAGCCGTTTTTGAGCAAATAGGGGAAACTCGATGCCAACCGATCCGAATGCATTCCTGTATCTTTTCTTCGAGCCGATTGCGCCGTTCCTTGACGATCCTGATGTCTCGGAAATAATGATCAATGGCCCGGACCGAATCTACGTGGAGCGGCGGGGCCGGATCGAGAGCACCAATGCCTGCTTCTGCAGCGAGAACGCGCTGCGAGCGGCCGCCATGAACGTTGCCCGGAGCGTCGGCCGCATGCTCGGCGAGGAAAACCCCATTCTCGAAGCGCGCCTGCCGGACGGCTCCCGCCTCGAGGCCGTCATACCCCCGCTGTCTCGGACCGGAACGGTGGTTTCCATACGCAAGTTCAGAAAGGAGAAGCTGACGCCTGCCGAGCTTGTCAGGTTCGGCAGCATTTCGGAAGGCGGTGTGCGCCTGATCGAGACCATCGTCCGGCTCCACAAGAACCTTGTCGTTTCCGGCGCCACCTCGTCGGGAAAAACCTCGGTCCTGAACGTGCTCAGCGGCATCATAGACCCGGGCGAACGCATCCTGGTTATCGAGGACGCCAGCGAACTTCAACTCCAGCAGCCGCACACCGTGCGCTTCGAGACGCGAAAGCCCGACAAGGACGGCAAGGGCGAGGTCACGATACGCGACCTGCTCATAGCGGCCCTGCGCCTGCGCCCGGACCGGCTGGTGATCGGCGAGGTGCGGGGCGGAGAGGCTCTGGACCTGCTCGAGGCGCTCAACACTGGCCATGCCGGGAGCATGTCCACCATTCATGCGAACACGCCCCTGGACACGCTCTCGCGCCTCGAAACCTGCACGCTCCTGAGCGGGATTGACATCCCCATGCCGGCTGTCCGCGCCATGGTCGCAGGCGCGATCGGCGTGATTATCCAGACCGCCCGCCTCTCCGACGGCTCCCGCAAAATAACGCATATTTCCGAGGTCCTCGGGCTCGAGGAGGGCGTCTATAAAATGCAGGATATTTATGTCTTCAGGCCCGAAGGCCTCGCGCCCGATGGAAAGGTGGCCGGGCATCACGTTTTCACCGGCGCAACGCCGCGCTTCGCCGAAGAGGCCAGGCGCCTCAACCTGCCCGAGCCATGGGCCGATGAGCGCGCCTGAAGCCGGATGCGCGCCCGCCTTGCCTTCTGTAGCGCGCCACGGCGTGGCGCGATTTGCCGCGCATGTCCGGCGGCCGAGGCCGTGCGCCCTCCTTGTTTTGACGGGTTGGATGGCGGCACAGGCTGGGGGAGAGCGTCATTGTGCATCCGCCGGCATAACAGGGTGGACCAGGATGCGCAGGGCCGGCAGCCTTTGGACGAAGACGGCCGATGCCGCGATGCAGCAGGCGCCGCCGAGAATCACCACCCATGGCGCTCCGATGAATCGCGCCAGGATGCCGGAGCCCAGGCTGCCGAGCGGAACCATTCCCATGAAAGCCATCGAGTAGAAGCTCATCACCCGCCCGCGCTTGTCGTCCTCGACGATCGTCTGCAGCATGGTGTTTGTCGAAGCCATCTGCACCATCAGCCCGAGCCCGACGACCGGCATAATCATCAGCGTCAGCCAGAGCCGCTGCGACAATCCCATGGCGATCAGGCCGGCGCCGAAAACAGTGGGCGCAATGGCTATGAGCCGCCCGAGCCCGCGCGTGCTGCTGCGCGAGGCCAGGTATAGCGCCCCGCCGAGCGCGCCGACCGCGGCCGCGGAAACCAGGAACCCTTGCGTGCGCGCGTCGCCGCGCAGGACCTGCTGCGCGAATATGGGCAGGAGCTGCGTGTATGACGCGCCCGCCAGGCTGACCAGCGCCACCAGGAGCAGCAGCGCGCGGATCGGCGGAAAGCCGAAGGTGTAGCGAAAGCCCTCGATGAGGTTGTCCAGCGCCGCGGTCTTCAGCGCCGGACGCGGATTGGAACGGACGCGCATCATCATCAGCCCGGCAATGACGGCGATGTAGCTTAAGCCGTTGAGCAGGAAACATACGGCTTCGCCGAAGGCCGCTATCAGGATCCCAGCAATCGAGGGGCCGATCAGCCGTGCGCCGTTGACCATGGTGGAGTTGAGGGCAATGGCGTTCGTGATATCCTCGCGCCGATCGAGCATCTGGATGAAGAACGACTGGCGCGCCGGCACGTCGAAAGAGTTGATGAACCCGAGCAGGAGCGAAAGCGCGATGATATGCCAGACCTCGAGGAACCCGGAAAACATCAGGCCGGCCAGCGCCAGCGCCTGGAGCATCGCCACCGCCTGCGTCGCCATGACGAGCCGGCGCCGGTCCATGCGGTCGATCAGGACGCCGGCAAAAGGCGCAAGCACGAAAGTGGGTATCCGCGAGGCGAACCCGACAAGGCCCAGCAGCATGGCGTTGTGGCTCATTCGCCAAACGAGCCACGCGACCGCCGTCATCTGCATCCAGGTGCCGATGAGCGAAATGCCCTGGCCGGCGTAAAAAAGCCTGAAGTTCCGGTTCTCCAGCGACCGGAACAGGATGCGTATCTTCATTCGGGCCTGCCGTCCGCGGCCTTGGAACCCGGATTTTGCGATTGGTCAGAGTGCGGCAGATGCAAGGCGCAGCGGGTGAAGGCGTATTGACATACTCCCAGCCCGTAGTAAGTATAGTTCATTTTTCAAACGCTAATCTGGGTTGAACCGCATCAGGACTTGGCCCCTGTGTCGGATTCAGGCGGCGTTTTTGCCGCCTCCGCCTTTGCGGCGGCATTGATCTTGCCGAGGAATTCGGGCAAATCAAGGCCGACCTGGCGCGCCAGCTCGTGCATTGGCGGGAGCACGCCCATGATTCTCCTGCCGAGCTCCGCCACGCCGCCGGCGCCCGTTCCGCCGCCGTCCCAGACAACTATCTTTTCGAGCGGCAGGTTCTGGATGGCCTGGGCCTGGACGTGCGATATTTCCAGGAGCTTCTCAATGATGAGCAGCGAGGTCGCAACCTGGGGATCGCCGGCTGACGCCACGAGGTTCCGGTAGCCCTGGGCCTTGCCGTCAAGCACTGCCTGGACGCCACGCCCCTCGGCCGTCATCCTGGCGAGCATGGCGTCGGCCTGGCCCTGGGCCACGAGCACGGCCTGCTGCTTCTCGGCCTCCGCGCCGATCACTATCTTTTTCCGCTGCGCTTCAGCCGGCACTACGATCTCGGCGTTGAGCCGGGACTGCTCGCGGATTGCGCGGGCGTCTTCAGCCTTCTTCTCGGCTGTCTCCTGGGCCACGCGGATTGCGCCGTCCGCTTCGCGCGACGCGGAATCGCCCTTGTTGCGCGATTCCTCTTCGGCAACCTTTTGGTCGGCGCGGAACCGGGCCTTCTGCGCGTTGGCGTCGGTCTCGGCATGGACGGCTTCCGCGTCGAGGCGGGCTATGTTCTGGCGTTTTTCACGGTCGGCCGCGGCTTCCCCGATCTCGGCCTGGGCCTGGGCCGCGGCAACTTGCTGGCGCCTGCGCTTTTCGGCTTCCCATTCCCCGATCTGGGCGTCCGCCGTGGCGGCCGCAACGGCAACGCGCTGGTCGCGCTGGCGTTCCGCAACGCCGGTCTGTCCCGTCTTTTCCTGCTCGGCAACGTCCACGTTGGCCTGGTTGACCGCCTCGGCCGCAGCCTTGCGGCCTATGGCCTTGATGTAGCCGGACTCGTCGTCAAGGTCGCGGATGTTCACGTTGATGAGGGAGAGTCCGATCTTTTCCAGCTCGACGGCCACGGCTTCGTTGACCTTGCTCATGAAGGCCTGGCGGTCGCGGTTGATGTCCTCGATGCGCATGGTGGCTATGACCGCGCGCATCTGGCCGATGATGATGTCCTGGGCCTGGGTCTGTATCTGCTGGGTCGTAAGCCCGAGCAGGCGGACGGCCGCGTTTTCCATGATCCCCGGCTGGTTGGATATGGCGGCGGTGACCGAGGTGGGAACGCTCACGCGGATGTTTTCCTGCGAAAGCGCGTTGGACAAATCTATGGGCACCACGAACGGCTCGAGGTCCAGGAAATCGTACGCCTGAAGCAGGGGCCAGACGAACTTGGCGCCGCCGTGAATGCACTTGGCCGCGCCGCTGCCGGTCTTGCCGTATATTACCAGTATCTTGTTCGCTGGGCAGCGCTTGTAGCGGCGCACGAAAGTCATCAGCATGACTATGAGGAACAACAGCAGGAAAAAGACCAGGAATGGCGCGGGATTCCCATCCGGCTGAACCTGTCCGATCATCCAAAGGCTGGTCAAAAGCATTTCGCTCATATCGCGTTCCTTTCTTCGTAATTCGCGTTCAGCCTGCCCGGCGGCTGGCTGCGTTGCTATCCGGCTTCGACAGTTTCGACTTCAACGGTGTTGGATTCCACCAGGCGCACAACCTTGACGGGCGTGCCTGCCTTTATGGCGTCGCCTTTTGCGGAGCGCGCCTTGATGTGGGTCATGACTCCGCTGCAAGGGACGCGTATTTCTCCCACGCCTCCGGCTGGAATGTCGAGATAAACAGTGGTGTTGACGCCCAGGCAAGAGCCGATTTTTATGTTTCCGGACTCCGTCATTCTGCCCATCAGGCTGAAGATAAAAGAAACCGCCAGCATGGCTGCCAGGCCCCACAGAATGGAGTAGCCCAGGGCGCGGCCCATGGGCAGGCCTTGATTGAGGTACAATGCGCCGCCCCAGGAGAAGAGCGTCAGAAAGGCCAGGATTGAGCGGATGCTGATTAATTTGAAAGCCGCCAGGGTCTGGGTGGCGTCGTCCGGCGTATCGTGAACTGAGTCGGGCTCGACCTGGGTGTCAAGCCCCACGTCATGTTCCAGGCCGATGAATGACATGATCATCTGCCACAGAAAGATCGCGCCGAAAAAGAAGGCCACGCCGTAAAACCATTGGTTCACGGTTCCCAGCCCGTTCCACCAGGCGCCCAGTGTTTCCATGGCGTTTTCTCCGGTTTTGTCCGTCCTTGGCGCTGCGCCTTATCCTGCGTCATCCGCGCGCGGGCGTAAGGGCAATATAAAGCGCAATGCACGGCATTATGCCGTGGAATCAGGGGAAGTCAACCGAGAAAGAGCAATCGAATATCCAATATCCAAGGACGAGGGGATAGGATAGAGGGGATAGGGGATAGGAGCTAGGGGATAGGGGATAGGAGCTAGGGGATAGGGGATAGGAGCTAGGGGATAGTGTCCATAAGGGTTGAATGAGGAAATCAGGAACATCAGGAAAAGAGAGAAGGCAGGGGCAATTTCCTTCCTGCTTTCCTGATTTCCAAGTTATCTTCTGCCTGAGTGAATGGTGTCTGGGGACAGTCAAACTATCCCTTTGCGCCTTCCGCGAGAGACATGGCTATATCGTCGGCGGCCGAGGCCGTCCGCCTAGAGGACGGACGGCTTGCCCTTCAAAGCCGCTTCGGCGAAGAATGGGCCCGGCCGCCGAACGTTCGCGGCAAATCGCGCCACGCCGTGGCGCGCTACAGAAGCCGGATTGCATCACCGCTGAACCAAAGCGCCTCACAGCCAACACGGAATATTCCAAGGATTCCGATGAATGTTGGAAGTTCCTTGTTGGATATTGGATATTCGATTGCTCTGAACTGCTCCATATAGGGTCAAGTGCG
>JAAZAB010000164.1 GCA_012514555.1 Lentisphaerota bacterium | reverse complement strand
TCCTGAACGCGGGACACCGCTCGCTTCCGCAACTCCGTCAACACATCATGCCTGAGCGTCCGACCATCATGTTTCTTCATGGCCGGAATACTAAGGAATAACCGCTTCTATGTCAATACTATTATGGACTGGTTAGTATGTTTTCGCCATGATAAATTTCATTAACGGAATGTTGTTCGGGCATTGAAACAATTCAGGCAGGTGGAAGACAGAATTCAGAGCCCGGGAGAATCAGCCATCAAAGAGCAGGAATGACAATTCGCCTGCGTCAACGCGCGTATCGCTTGTCCTGTGCGCGTTCTACTAGCGATTCCATTCCGAGTGCCGACTTCTGAATTTTGAGTGGCTGCCGGGTATTGAACGCCATGGGCAATCAGAAGGACAACGTTTCGCTCATCTGCGACATAGGCGAGCTGGCCGGCATGTTCGAAAAGAGCCGCGGCCTGGACACGTTCCTCCAGACCGCGGTCGGCATGGTGGCCTATCACATGCGCGCCGCGGTCTGTTCGGTCTACCTGTACGACGAGAAGGCCGGGAGCCTGATGCTAACCGCAAACCAGGGGCTTAACCCGGCGGCGATCGGTAAAATGCAGATCAAGCCCGGCGAAGGCCTGACGGGGCTGGCGTTCAGCGAGCAGCGTCCGATCCGCGATGGCAGGGCGTTGGAAAACCCTCTGTTCAAGTATGCCCCGGAGCTGGGCGAGGAAAAATACCAGGCGTTCCTGGCTGTGCCGATTATCCTCGGGACCGAGCGGATCGGCGTGCTCGCCGTGCAGGACCCCGTGGTCGATTATTTCGACGGAAACGACGAGCGCGCGCTCCAGGCGATCGCGTCCCAGCTGGCGGCAATGGTCGAAAACACCAAGCTCCTCATGAGCCTGAACAGGATGCAGGGCGCCGCGGACAAGGAACCGGATCTTCTTGAACTGGAGGCCGAGCCGGCTTTCGTATCCGGGACTCCGGCTTCCGGCGGAATCGGGTACGGGCGGGCGATTCGCCTCGGGGAGATACGCGCCAACGGCAGAACGCCCTCAGGCGTGACGCCCGAGGAATTCCAGGGCGCCCTGGCCCGGACCGGGCTTCAGCTTGAGGCCCTCCAGCGCCGGCTTGACGAGCGCCTCGCTGACGTGGCCTCCCTGATCTTCAGCGCGCACCTGCTGATCCTCAGGGATGAGCGCTTTTCGGGCGAAATGACCGAGCGCATACGCGCCGGCGTTCCGGCGGGCGACGCCATATCGGGCGTGGTGGAGGAATACGCCGGATTGTTCGCGAAAAGCAGCAACCCGCGCCTGCGAGAAAAGGTGCAGGACGTGCGCGACCTGGGCCGACGCCTGCTGCGAAACCTGAACCCGGCCGCCACGGACGAGGCCAGCTACAAGGGCTGCGTCGTGATCGCCTCCGAGCTGATGCCGTCGGACCTCATCAAGATCGCGGCCCAGCAGGCGGAGGCCATCCTGCTCGTCGGCGGCGGCCTGACCTCGCACGTGGCGATAATAGCGCGCTCAATGCAGATTCCGATGGTCATGTCCTCCGAAAAACGCCTGCTCACGCTCAAC
>JAAZAB010000163.1 GCA_012514555.1 Lentisphaerota bacterium | reverse complement strand
GGTGAGCATGGGCCGCGCCGCCGTGTTCGCGGTCAATAATGTGGAGATCATCCTTACGGAAAACAGGTTCCAGCCGCTCGACTGCGAAGCCTTGCGCTGCCTGGGAATAGAGCCCCGCGAACGGCTGTTGATCGGCCTGAAATCGGCCGTGCACTTCCGGGCCGATTACCAGCCTATAGCCGCGAAAATATTCGACCTGGACACGCCCGGGATTCACTCTCCGAACCTTTTCAACTACAGCTATCGCAAGCTCAGGCGGCCGATCTATCCGCTGGATGATATTCCGCCGGGACATTGCCCGATCCGGTCGCAAGCGTAGGAATCATCCGATGACGCGATCTCCTTCGATACGCGCGCATCAACGCCGCGCACTTCCCAAACACCGTCTTAAGGCCGCTCAAGGATAACAGGAGAATGGAAGAACATGGACTCAACACCGGATGGCCAGGCAGTTCCAAAACGCTTTTTGAACAAGCATGCCGTCACTTTCAAGATGTGCTGGGTGCTCTTTCTTGTTTTCGTGCTCTTGATCCCGCTGGGGATGATCCGGTCCGTTCTCCGCGAACGGACCGAACGCCGCGACGGGGCAGTGGCGGAAATCACCTCGTCATGGGGCCGCGACCAGGTTGTTGTCGGCCCGGTCCTGGTCATTCCGTACCTTTACAGGGAAAAGGCGTGGAAGGAGCGAACGGTCGACGGCAAAAAGGAGAGGTTTGAAGTCGAGGAGACCAATTCCGCCAACGCCTTCTTTCTTCCGGACGAACTCGCCGTCGATGGCGTCGTTTCCCCGGACAGGCTGCACCGGGGCATCTACGACGCGGTCGTGTACAGGGGACATTTGACCGTTTCCGGACGATTCCCGGCGCCGCCTTTCGCCGAGCTGGGCATTTCTAAGGACAGCGTGCAGTGGGAGAATGCCATCGTCACCATGGCTGTAAGCGACCTGCGCGGCACGGGAAAAATCTTGGACATCACGGTGGGCGGGCAAACCTGCGGGTTCGCTCCCGGATGCCGCCTGAGCGGGTATCCCTCCGGAATAAGCGCCCGCGTGCCGGGCGTGAACGGGGAAGCCACGAACCTGGATTTCAGCATGACCCTCGATCTCAAGGGAAGCAGGGGTCTGAGCTTCGCGCCCGTTGGCCGGCAGAACAGGGTGAAACTGGCTTCGACATGGCCTGACCCAAGCTTCCGCGGCGCCTTCCTTCCGGCGGACCGGAGCGTGGGCGGCGAGGGCTTTGATGCCTCATGGGAGGTGTCGTGGTACGGGCGAAACTACCCGCAGCAGAGCACCGACCAGGCCAGGGGCGGCGCAGTCAACGCGGACTTAATCGAGCCGTCGCTGTTCGGCGTGGACTTCATCGCGCCGGTCGACTCGTACCGGATCGTGGAGCGCGCCACCAAGTACGGGGCCCTGTTCATCGCGCTGATTTTCACCGCGTTCTTCCTGTTCGAGGTCCTGCTGGCGCTGCGCATTCACACGATCCAGTACACGCTGGCGGGGGCCGCGATGTGCCTCTTCTACCTGGCCCTCCTGTCGCTCTCCGAGTTCATACGCCTCCCCTTTGCGTACTGGGCCGGGGCGGCGGCGTCCTCGCTTCTCATAGTCCTCTACAGCCTCAGGGTGCTGGGCGGCGGGGCGCGCACCGCGATTCTTGCGGCAGCCCTGCTCGCGATCTACGCATACCTGTACGTGGTTTTACAGCTGCAGGATTATTCCCTGCTGCTCGGGACGGCGGGGCTATTCATCGTGCTGGGAATCGTGATGTACTCGACCCGGAACATGGACTGGTCAGCCCGGGATTGACGGCTGGCACGGACAAGCGGCGCGGCTACACTGCAGGGGCGGCCGGGACGGCCGCGCTCCCAGGTGGCTGCGCCGGCGCGTCGCACAGCGACGCGGCTACAGCAGCCCTGTCTCGTTCTCGTCCTCGTCCTCGTACTCGCATAGCGGAGCGGCTACAAAAGCCGGGGTACACCCCTGCTGAACCGTATGCGGCGGCCGGGGCCGGCCGCCATCCAGCCCCACGGGAATGCCCTTTGGGGAATGCGGGGCTCCGCACCCGCATAATCCGGGAAGGCGCGCCGCACAGCGGAGCGCCCAACAGCCAACACGGAATATCCAATATCCAAGGAATCCGATGAATGTTGGAAGTTCCTTGTTGGATATTGGATATTCGATTGCTCTTTCCAGGTTCAACGCTCTGTGTAGTCGTCGCGTTGCACGCGACGCTTAATTCAACGCGTCGCACAGCGG
>JAAZAB010000162.1 GCA_012514555.1 Lentisphaerota bacterium | reverse complement strand
CGCTTGAGGGCACGATAGAGACGATCGTGTACCGCTCCGAGGAGACCGGCTTCACGGTCTGCTCGGTCAAAACGCCCCGGCGCCGCGATGCCTGCACCCTGGTGGGCACATGCCCGGCCGCCTGGCCCGGCCAGGAGTTTCGCGCCGAGGGGCACTGGGCCCGGCACCCGCAGCACGGGCTCCAGTTCACGGCCTCGCGCATAGTGTGCGTCGAGCCCTGCTCGGAGGAGGGAATCCGGCGCTACCTTGCCAGCGGCCTCATCAGGGGCATAGGCGATGTCCTGGCCGAGCGCCTCGTGGCCAAGTTCGGCAGGGACACCCTCCGGGTGATCGACAGGGAATCAGCCCTGCTGCTCCAGGTCGAAGGCGTGGGCCCGAAGCGCCGCGAGCAGATCAAGCTGGCCTGGCAGGAGCAGAAGGCGGTGCAGGAAATAATGCTGTTCCTGCACACGCACGGGGTGGGCAACGCGCAGGCCGCGCGCATTCACCGGCAGTACGGCGACGGCGCCATCGCGATCATCAAGGAAAACCCCTACCGCCTGGCCGGCGACATATGGGGCATCGGGTTCAAGACGGCCGACAAAATAGCAGGGTCGGTAGGCGTTCCGCGGGATTCGCTCCTGCGCGCGCGCGCCGGAATAGCGTACACGCTCCAGTGCTTTTCCGAGGAGGGCCACTGCCATGTTCCGCGGGCCGAGCTCGAGCCGGCCGCGGCATCCCTGCTCGACATGCCGGTTGAGCGGGTCCGCGAGGGGCTTGCGCTTGAAGTGGATGCCCGCGGCGTGATTGAAGACGAGCTCCGGATATACCTGGCGCCGCTCTATTACGCGGAAATAGGCGTGGCCAACAGCCTCCGGCGCCTGCGCGCGGCCGCGTTGCCCTTTGCGATCGCCGAGCCCGGCCGCGCGATCGAATGGGCCGAGGGCCGCATGCGCATCAGGTTTTCGCCCGGCCAGGCGGCGGCCCTGCAGACCGCCCTGCAATCGAAGGTGTCCATCATAACGGGCGGCCCCGGGGTGGGCAAGACCACCATAATCCGCGCGCTGGCGGACATCCTCGGCGCCAAGCGCCTTGACGTCTGCCTCGCCGCGCCGACCGGCCGCGCCGCGAAGCGCATGCAGGAAGCCACCGGCCGCCCGGCCATGACCCTGCACCGCCTGCTCAAGAGCCGCCCTAACACGCGCGAGTTCGAGCACGGCCCGTCAAATCCCTTGCCCGCGGATGCCTACATCCTCGACGAGGTTTCCATGATCGACGTCGTTCTCATGAACGCATTCCTGCGCGCGCTGCCGGACCGGGCCTGGCTCGTGCTCGTGGGCGACGCCGACCAGCTCCCTAGCGTGGGGCCAGGCAATGTCATGCGCGATCTCCTCGACTCGGGCGCCATACCGGTCTCGACGCTCGACGTGATATTCCGCCAGGGCGACCGCAGCTGGATCGTGCACAACGCGCACAGGATTAATCGCGGCGAACCCCTCGACCTGCCTCCCAGGAGCGAGGCTTCCGATTTCTATTTCATAGAGGCGTCCGAGCCGGACGACGTCATCCGGCGCGTGCTGGCCCTGATCCGCGAGCGCATTCCATCCCGCTTCGGCATTGATCCCAAATCCGACATCCAGGTGCTGACGCCCATGCGGCGCAACCAGCTCGGGTCGGAAAACCTCAACCTGGTCCTGCAGGAGGCCGTCAATCCCGGCGCCGGCGGGGTGTCCAGGTTCGGCCGCGTCTACCGCGGGGGCGACCGCGTCATGCAGCTGCGGAACAACTATGACAAGGACGTGTTCAACGGCGACATCGGCTTTGTCAGGAGCGTGGACGAGGCGGACGGGACCGTGCGCGTGGACTTCGACGGCCGGCTCGTGGATTACGACTTCGTTGAGCTTGACGAGCTGTCCCTCGCGTACGCGTGCTCGATCCACAAGTCCCAGGGCAGCGAGCATGCGGCAGTCATTATCGTAATGACTACCCAGCACTACAAGCTGCTGCAGCGCAACCTGCTCTACACAGCGGTCACGCGCGGCCGCAGGCTCGTCTGCCTCGTGGGCTCATCCAAGGCCGTGCATATCGCCATCCGGAACAAGGACGCTGCCCGGCGGCAGACCGGGCTTCGCGAGCGCCTTGCCCTCGACGGGCGGCAGTAAACCTGTATGGAGCAGTTCAACTGCTCTGCGGTTGTCTTCGCTCGCTGCAAGATGGTTATGTGAAACTTGTTGCTACGGCAAATCAACTCTGCTGATGCTGCACTGAACAGGTGAAAGACATCAAGAGAATATCCAATAACCAACAAGGAATATCCAATGTCCAAGTGAGCGAGAGATGAGAATGGGCGTATCCAAGTCCACCCATTCACCATGCCCGCGCCCCCCTTGTGCCTTGGACTTGAGTGAAGGAAATCAGGAACATCAGGAAAAAAGAGGAAATATTGACCTCTCCATTCCAGTTTTCCTGATTTCCAAATAGT
>JAAZAB010000161.1 GCA_012514555.1 Lentisphaerota bacterium | reverse complement strand
TGCGCATCTTCCCCGCCCTGCCTGGCCATTGGCTCGACGCGGCATTCCGCGACCTGCTGACCGAAGGCGCGTTCAAGGTTTCCGCGGCCCGGCGGCAGGGGCGCACTGTCTGGGTCCGGGTCACAGCCACGCGCGAGCGGGCCTTGCGACTGCGCGATCCGTTCGAGGGCGCGGCGGCGACAACCTCCGGCGGAGCCGCCCGCCGGGAGGGGGACTATTTCTTGGCGGAACTAAGCGCCGGGCAAACCGTGGAGCTGCAATTGGCCGGAGTTCCGTTCGACTGGACCGAAGCGGTCCGGGCGGTCCGCGAATCACACCCGAATATCCTGGGATTGCCGCGCCCGTTTCAGCCGCCCGCCGGCCAGGAAAGTTCAAAATGAAGAGTTACAGAAATCGAAACAAGAAAACGGAAAGGACCCCCGCATGACAACAAGAACGATTGCCCTTGCGATCGCCCTGGCCGGAGTTCTCCTTGCCTGCGCCCCGCTGCATGCCGCGCAGCCGGACGCGGCGGCCCTCGCGAAGCAGATGGCCGAATTCGAAAAGGCCGGGAACGCCGCAAAGGTCCTGGAAACCGCCAGGCTCATCGTCGCCATGGCCGACGCCACCGCGGATCAGAAATTCGCGGCCTACGGGAAACTGCTCAACACCTGCAACGGCGGCTGGAGCACCTGGACGCCGCAGTGGGAAGCCTACTACATCGCGCTGAAGCCCGAGGACGAATGCGAGGCCATGAAGGCCGACGCCCTTAAATACCTGGCGGCCATGCACGAGCTCAAGCCGCAGGACGCCGACGCCAGTCTCGCCTACGGCTCTTACCTGGCCTATCTCGGGAAAAACGCGGAGGCGATCAGCGTGCTGGAACCGGCGCTGAAGGCGGAAAAACTTCCGGCCCAGACCACGGCCATGCTGTACATGCGCCTGGCCGACGCAGCGCTGGGCATGGGCAACAGGGCGAAGTGCCTCAAGTACCTCGAGGATGTCGAAGCCCTCAACCTGTCAACGGCGCAGAAGGGCGGCGAGAATCCAGCGGAGACTTGCCGCGAAGCCCTCGCTTGGATGCGCGGGATAGACCTTGACGCGCTCAAGCTCCCGATGGAAACCGGCGCGAAAGCATTTCCCACCCCGCAGGACGCCCGGTACACGGGCCGCTTCGCCGCGCCCGCAAGCGTCCGGATCGCCGGGCTTCCCGCCAATGATGCGCGCGCGCTCCTGCTCAGGAAGAAATTCGAACGCTTCGGAATCCCGTTCGACGACAAGGCGAAGTTCGTCATCTCCGTCAACGAGGGCAAACTCAAGGCGCCGGAAAAGGAGGAAGGCTACGCGCTGAGCGTGACGAAGGAAGGCGCCGCGCTCCAGGGCCGGGATACGATCGGAACCACGTGGGCCGTGGTCAGCCTGATCCAGCTCGTGGACCAGGAAAGGCGGCGCGTGCGCATCTGCGAGATCGAGGACTGGCCGGAAACGCCCCAGCGCGGCCCTTTGAGCTCCGGCCCGGGCTCCGTCGAAGTCGCGCTCTTTTCCAAAATGAGCGCGGTCTCGCGCCAGGGTGCCGTGACCGCGTTCCACGGGCTGACGCCCCAGCGCATGTTCATCAGCCTGGAGCCGATCCGCGCCTACAAGCCGTTCGGGATCAATTATTACCTGGGCGACCGCTCGCTGCACATGTACCCGAAATACCCGCTCACCAGCGAGCGCACGTTCCAGCTGAACCGGGACTGGATGATGAAAGTCGCCGCGGAAGGCGGGCATTGCCTGTTCCTGTACGACGACGGGCGCTACC
>JAAZAB010000160.1 GCA_012514555.1 Lentisphaerota bacterium | reverse complement strand
TGCGGCAGATGCAAGGCGTAGCGGGTGAAGGTGTATTGTGACATACTCCGAACCCGCTACAACACAGCAGATGCCGCACTATGGCCAATCCCTCGTGGTTTGAAAAATGAACATCTTTTACAACAGCGCACCCGTACTTTTTCGTTCATAGGAATTCAAACGCAATGCAGTTGTAAAAACCTGATGGTTTATCCATTATAAGTATTGTTCATTTTTCAAACGCAACATCCGGGATAAAAACAGCGGAGGTTCAGGTGGCTCTATGACCAAGAAACTTGCTATTGCGCTCGTTCTCATCGGATTCTGCGCGCTGGTGCTCGTGTACAACACGCGCGGAACGTTCAATGAAATCAGCCTTAACCTGATCGTCACGGAAGTCAAGGCGTGGCGCTCGCTGATTTTCTTCGGGTTCACCGCTGTGGGCGTGGCGATCGGCCTGCTTCTGAAATAGGCTCCGCTTCGGCGGCTCGAGCCTCCGGGCGTCCGCGCTCCAGCCTGCGGCGCAGTTTAAGCCTGCGGCGGTACTCGGCCGCGCCGTGGAAGCGCCTGGCGTCGAACTTGTTGGCCAGCCTGAACGATATGAAGTAGCCTCACGGATTATGGCGGTTGAACGCCTGGTCCAGGGCCATGTGCAGGAGAAGCCCCGCCGCTATTCCGGCCGCCACCCCGGACCGCGTGGCGCAGGCGATAGCAATTGCCAGGGCCACCCATTCCCACGCGTGCAGGAACACGATGACCCTGTTGAACACCCGGTCCTTGAAGCACTCGAAGAAATGACGGAGCCCGAATCGGGGCGCGAAATTGACCGCGTAATCGAGGAAATGGTCAAGATCAATGAACACTCCGGCCGCGAAGCAGGCGATTGCCATGCCCGGGGAGCGGAACGCCAGGTACAGGCCCGCGCACACGGCCGAGGTGATGGCAGCGTGTTGGGCGATGGTCATGCCGGCCGATCCGTAAGCTTGCGCTTGAGCGCCCGGTAGCGCTCGCTGTACCAGGGCTTCGTTATCGCTTCGCGCTGGTCAAAGCCGAACGCCCGCCGCTTTACCGCAAGAACGGGCGGCGCCTGGACGCGCTTGGCCGCGGCCAGTCCCGAGTAAAGGTTCCACCACCGCTCCAGGTCGGCCGTGAACGCCGCCGCGTCCGGGAAAAGGTTTGAAATCATTCCCTCCCAGCCGATTTCCTTTTCCAGCGCGCCCTCGGCATACCATTTCAGAAGCTCCTCGGGCGAGGCGCGGTCCTGCCGTTCGACCCAGCTTTGGAACAGTTTGTCATGATAAGGGTAGATGATTGGATCGCCCTTTCCCTCGTCCACGTTCTGGCTGGGTCCCAGCTCCGCAGAAGGGGGCAGGGCAAAGGAACCCTCCGGGATCACCGGGCCCGGGAATGCCTTTTCGTTCACATGGCGCGCCAGCCGGAAGACTTCGCCCTTCCAGAGGTCCGCGATATTTGCAAGAAAGCCGCCCAGGTCGCCGTAGAGCGTCGAATAGCCGACCGTCGCCTCCGACTTGTTAGCGTTGCAGGTGAAGCCGCCTCCGAACGCGGCAGCCACGGCGGCCAGCACCCGCGACGACCGGTCTCGGGCCTGGACGTTCTCCATGAGGAGTTCGCCCAGGTCCAGCCTGCCCTGCAGGCGTCCGTCCGCGCTGCGAATGGGCAGTCCGTCAATTTGCGCGGCCGTGTGCCTGGCGCTCTCCTCGATGGAGACTTCGGCAAAGAAGCAGCGGAGATTTTCCGCCAGCCGCCGGGCCAGGCCGATCGTGGATTTCGAATTGAAGCGGCTCGGCATGTTCACGAGCAGGAGCCGGTCAGGAGGCAGGATTGCCGCGTAGATGGCGGCCACGAGGGCGGAGTCTATACCGCCCGATGCGCCGATTACCACGCGCGAAAGCCCGATCTGGTCGAGAAACCGGGCTGACCCGTAGCGGATTGCCGCGAACAACTCCGCCATGGCGTCCTCTTCCGGCTGCGCCGGGGCTCCGAAAGGAGTGCGGCCGTCCAGGGGCAGGTCAAAGGCGAGTGTGCCTTCCTTGAAATGTCCGGGCGCCGCCGCCTGGCGGCCGTGGGCGTCGTGCGCGCAGGTGGCGCCCTCGAAGGTGAAAAGGGTCTTCCCGCTGTTCGCAATGCCCACGCTTCCCACGTGCGCCAGCGGTA
>JAAZAB010000159.1 GCA_012514555.1 Lentisphaerota bacterium | reverse complement strand
GGAACATCAGGAAAAAAGAGGAAATATTGACCTCTCCATTCCAGTTTTCCTGATTTCCAAATAGTCTCCTGTATTTTGGAAAAGGTGTAAAATAAGGAAATCAGGAACATCAGGAAAAGAGAGGAGATAATGGCCATTTCCTTCCTGCTTGCCTGATTTCCAAATTATCTCATACCTGCGTGAAGCAAGGCTTTTGGGACATGGGTTCAATGCCGGGCAAAGAGCGCCGGGCATGTCTCAGCAATAAGGCTGACCGTGGCTTTCACCACGCCGGCTTTGCCCCGCACCAGGTCGCGGCCTATCCGGGCATACTCGGCGCGCGCGGACGGATCGCCGAGCAGGCGTTCGACGGCCGCGCCCAGCGCGGCGGCGTCCGGAACCTGGAGAACCGCCCCGGCGGCGAGGAAGTCGGCCATGACCGGCCTGAAATTCTCCATGTTCGGCCCAACTATGACCGGCTTGCCCAGGGCCGCGGGCTCGATGATGTTCTGGCCGCCGTGCTGCGTCAGGCTCTTGCCCACGAACACTATGTCGGCGGCCGCGTAAAAGCTCTTGAGCTCGCCCGTAGTATCGACCAAAAGCACTTCGGCGGGCGCCGGCGCGCCTGCGGCGCCGCCAAGCAGGCTCCTGCGAACGCCGCGCAGGCCGGCTTTTTCGATCTCGGCGGCGACTTCCGCGGCGCGCTCGGCGTGGCGCGGAACGAGCACCAGGCGCAGCCGCGGATGGGCGGCTTGCAGCCGGCAATACAAGTCAAGCAGCACGGTCTCCTCGCCCGGCCACGTGGAGCCGCCCACGAGCAGTATGGCGTCCACCGGAAAGCCGGCGCTCCGGAGAACATCCGTTGGCGGCAGTACCGCGCCTGCGGCGGCTGCTTCGTCATACTTGGCCGTGCCCATGACGTGGACCCTTTCGGGCCGGGCGCCGAGCCCGATCATGCGTTCGGAATCCTCCCGGCCCTGGACGCAGACAAGGTCGAGGGCACCGAATATCTCCCGGACAAAAACGCGAAGCCGACTGAAGCCGCGATAGGAGCGGTCCGAAATGCGGCCGTTGACAAGGATGACCGGAGTGCGCCGGCGGCTCAAGGCTCGAAGGAGGTTGGGCCATATCTCGGTTTCCACAAGGACCAGGGCGAGGGGCTGCACGGCATTCAGGACGCGGCGTACGATCCATGGCGTATCGACGGGGAAATAGAGCAGCACGTCGTCTTTCTCGATCTGCTTCTCGGCCACGGCCCGGCCGGTTGACGTTGTCACGGTAAAGACGAAGGCGAGGCCGGGCCGGCGCTCCCTCATTTCCCGGGCGATGCGCATTGCGACGTACATCTCGCCGACGCTTACGGCGTGAATCCATACGCGGCGGCGGGCGCCCAGCCTGGCAGGCAGGTCGCCGGAAAACCGGCCGATCCGCTCGAAAAAGCCCCTGCGGTATCCGCCGCGGCGCCACATGCGCCGCAGGAAGCGCGGCATCAGCGCGAGATAGGCGAAGAAAAAGACAATGTTATAGATCAGCCATTTCATGGGCGCAGGTGGGCTTTTTCGTAGACCGCTTTCATTCTTTCGACGCTGACGTGCGCATATATCTGGGTGGTTGACAAGCTGGCGTGGCCGAGAAGTTCCTGGACGCTGCGCAAATCCGCGCCCTTGTCGAGCAGGTGCGTTGCGAAAGAATGGCGCAGCGCGTGGGGCGAGACCTCCGGGCTGAGGCCGGCCCGCGCGAGGTAGCGCTTCATCAGGCGCTCGATGGAGCGGGTCGTGAGCCGGCCGCCGCCGGCGTTGACGAACAGGGCGCGGCCGCGGGCGCGGGCGCCGCCTTTTGCGAAGGCCAGGGCGTCGCGCTTTTGAATGGCGTCATGGAGCGCGGCGACAGCAGGCCGGCCGAGGGGGCAGAGGCGCTCCTTCTTCCCCTTGCCCCGGACCTTGGCGACGCCTGAGACGAGGTCCACGTCGGAATCCGAAAGGGTGGCCAGCTCGTTGACCCGAACCCCGGTGCTGTAAAGGGCCTCGAGAATGGCGGCGTCCCGGCTTGCGGCATATTCGGCCCATTGCCGGCGCGCCGGATCGGCATCCGGCTTTACGGATTCCCGCAGAACCTGGGCGGGCGCATCAAGCAGCCGCGTGATTTCCTCGATTGAAAGCACCTGGGGCAGGTACTTGCCGCGCTTGGGCGCGGCAACCGCGCCAAAGGGATTGTTGGGAACGAGATCCTCGCGCACGAGGAACTTGTAGAACGACCGCAGGCTGGACAGCTTTCGGTGCACGGTGGCCGGCGCGGCGCCGGCTTTCTGAAACGCCACCAGGAACTTCCGGGCCGAGAACTTGTCCGCGCCGCCCCAGTCGAAGGGCGCCCGGGCCCCGGCGCCCCAGGCGGATTCCACGAACTGGGCCAAATCGCCGAGGTACCCGGAAATCGTGTTTTCCGACGCGTTCCTCTCGCCTTCGAGGTAGCTCAAGAAATGCGCCACGGCCGGGTCGGCCGCGACCAAGCTGCCTGGAGTGGAAGGCTGTTCCATGTTCAGTGCCCCGCCGGCTTCCTTGACGCGCGCGCGGCGGCAGGCGCCTTTTTCGGCTCGTCCGGCAGCCCGGCCCTGGCGTAATCCGGTATCTGGTCCTTGTATTTCCGGACCATCTTGCGCAGCAGCGCCAGCTGCTTTAACGACAGCGCATGCTTCTGCGCATACTGGCGGGCAAGGGATTCGGCAAACTTGTGGTCGTCCCAGATCCACTTGCCGCGGGTCACGGGCGGGCGCCATTCCTTGACCGCCCGGATGAGTTCCAGGAGCAGCGCGCTTTCCCTGTTGTCCTCGGCCGACGCTGCGGGCGCGGGCGAATCCAGCCCCAGCTCCTTGCGGATGTCCTCAAAATTGGGAATGGCCGCGGCATACTTTTCGAGCACGCGGTCGAGCGCGCGAAGCTGCTTGAACGACAGGCTCTTGCCGGACTGCGTCTGGAGGTCGAGCGATTCGACAAAAGCCTTGTCGTCGCGGGCCTTCGCTTCGCCGCCGCCGGATTCAAGCGGCGCGGCCTTGAGAAGGTTGAGCTTTCGAGCGACGAGCGCGTCAGCCGGGGCGGAGTCCCGGGCCGAGGGGTCGAAGCCGAGCTCCCTGAGGCGGGCGTCGGCGTCCGGAACCTGGTCGCGATACTTGAGAACAAGCTTGATCAGGGCCTGCTCCTGGCGTACGGAAATGGGTTTCACGGCCTCGTCAAGCTGCTTGCGCACGGAGTCGGCGAACTTGCGGTCGTCGTAAGTGCGCTTGCCGCGCTGCACGCCCGGCGCCCATTCCTTGATTGGCGAGAGCAGTTCGAAAATCTTCCGGACCCTGGATGCGTCGGCCGGCGGGCCCTTGAGCGCCACTACCCAGGCCGAGAACTGCTTGTAGAAGTCCCCGAGCATCGCCGTCCACTCGACCGAGCCCTCTTCAATCTTGTCGAGGGACTCCTCCATGGTGGCCGTGAAGTTCACATCAAAAAGCCGGTCAAGATTGGCCACAAGGTACTTGTTGACGTCGCGGCCCAGCGGGGACGGCTTGAGGGATTTCTTCTCCTTCACCAGGTATCCGCGCTTGTCGAGTGTGGCCAGCGTCTGGGCGTAGGTGCTGGGCCGGCCGATGCCGTATTCCTCCAGGGCCTTGATCAGCGAGGCCTCGCTGTACCGGCCCGGGGGCTGCGTTTCCTTGCGAACGCTCAGCCATTCGACAAGGTCGAGATATTCGCCTTCCGCGAGGGGCGGCAGCTTCTCGACGGCCTCCCCGTTTTCGTCTTTCTCGACCTTCTCGATGCCGGCCGCGCGCATGTATCCGGGAAAGGCGATTTCGGACGCGGTTGCCCTGAAAAGAAAGACGTCCGCCTTGTCTTGCGTCGCCGGGGTTTCGATTTCAACCGTGCTCTGGGCGATGCGGGCGGGCGTCATCTGGCTTGCCACAAAGCGCTGCCAGATGAGCTTGTAGACCTTGAGCTCTTCCGGGGACAGGCGGCCGGCCAGGCTTTCCGGCGTGCGGTTGACGTCGGTGGGGCGGATGGCTTCGTGCGCTTCCTGGGCCGAGGCCTTGCTGCGGTATGCGTTCGGCTTGTCAGGCACGTATTCCGGCCCGAATTCCCTGCGCACGAACTCGCGGCAGGCGGACCCGGCTTCGGCAGAAACCTGGACCGAGTCGGTTCGCATGTACGTGATGAGGCCGGCTGCGCCTTCGCCGAAGTCAATGCCCTCGTAGAGCTTCTGGGCGATGGACATGGTGCGGGCCGGCGAATAGCCGAGCATGTATGACGCGCCCTGCTGAAGGGTGCTGGTGATGAACGGGGGGAACGCCCTCTTCTGGATTTCGCGCCGGATGATGCGCGCCACGCGCAGGGCGCGGTTTTCAAGCTCGCCGCGCAGGCGCTCCGCAAGCTCGGCGGACTTGATTTCGGCCTTCTCGTTGTTGATGCGGGCCAGGCGTATTTCAAACGGGTCCCTGGGCTCCGCCTGCTTCCTCACCCTTGCCCCCATCAGCCAGTAGGCTTCGGGAACAAAGGATTCGATCTTCTCCTCGCGCTCGCAGACAAGGCGGAGCGCCACGGACTGGACCCGGCCGGCGCTCAAGCCCCTGTTGCCAAGGTTGTTCCACAGCAGGGGGCTGACCATGTACCCGACCATGCGGTCGAGAATCCGCCGGGCCTGCTGGGAGTTGACCTTGTTCAAATCGATTTTCCCGGGCTTGGAAAACGCCTCCCTGATGGCGCGCGGCGTGATCTCGTTGTAGGTGACCCGGAAGAAATTGTCCCCGGTCGCGTTCTTCCCGGCGAGCAGCGCCTTGAGATGCCACGCAATGGCCTCGCCTTCGCGGTCCGGATCGGGCGCGAGAAAAACCGTGATCCCGGGCTTGGCGGCCTGCTGCAATTCGCGGACGATTTTTTCGCTGCGCTTGATCACGACGTACTTGGGCTTGAAGCCGTCTTTCACATCCACGCCGATCGTGCGGTCGGGCAGGTCCCGGACATGGCCCATGGACGCCTTGACGATGAAATCAGGGCCCAGGATCTTGTTGATGGTTTTGGCCTTGGCCGGGGATTCGACTATAACAAGCTTGGACGCCATTATCACACTCCTTGGCGCCCGCGGCCGCCTGTTTCACAAACGGCATTGCGGGCCAGTTCCACTCGGCGGCCGGGCAACATGCGCACGACCCTTTTCATTTCGAGACCTATCAACAACGATCCCACCCGCGCCGCGCCCAGCCCGGCAAGGCGGCAGAGCTGGTCGAGGTCCATCTCTCCCTCCTCTTCAAGCGCCCCTGCGATGCGCGCCTCGTCCGGCAGGAGCGGCGGCCGCGGCGGCGCGTCCTCCGCCCGCTTCCGATTCCCGGTCCCGGGCGGTATCAGGAACTCGAACTCCTGAAGAATGTCGTCCACGTCCTCGACCAGCCGCGCGCCGCTCTTTATGAGCTGGTGCGGCCCCCTGGCGCCGGGCGAATCGATCCGGCCGGGAACCGCGAACACCGAGCGGCCCTGGTCCAGCGCCTGGTTCACCGTGTGAAACGCGCCGCTTGTCAGGTTCGCCTCAACCACCAGCACCCCCATGGAAAGGCCGCTGATGATGCGGTTCCGCATCGGAAACGTGGCCTTGTCGGGTTTCCGCGCAAGCGGATACTCGCTCAAGACGGCGCCGTGCCCGGCCGCGATCTCCCCGGCCAGTTCCTTGTTTTCCGGCGGGTACAGGAAATCGAGCCCGCTTCCGATCACGGCCAGCGTCCGGCCCCCGGCCTTGAGGGCGCCGCGATGCGCGGCGGTGTCTATGCCGCGCGCCAGCCCGCTGACCACCGAGAACCCGGCCTGCGCAAGGCCCCTGCTCAGCCGCTCCGCGGTTTCCCGTCCGTACATGGACGCGTGGCGCGTGCCCACCACGCCCAGTGCCCTGCCGTCCCCGCTCTCAAGGCGGCCGCGCACGTACAGGGCCAGGGGCGGATCGTAAATCCGGGCCAGCTGCTTCGGATACTCAGGGTCGGCAGGGGTCAGGATTCCGATCCCCTCATCAAAGGCGCGCTCCATTTCAGGCCGCGGGTCGATCCTGCCGCGCTGCTCGGCGAGACGGGCGGCCGCCAGCCGGTTCACGCCGGCCGCGCCGGAAAGAGCGCCGGGCGCGCACTCGAAAATGGCGCGGGCCGAGCCCAAAGCCTTCACGAGTGCGCCGACCGTCACTGGCCCCACGCCTTCCATCAGGTTCAGGGCGATGTACGCGGCTTTTTCGTCCAAGATCCATGGCCCCCTGTTGGCGGTCATTCTGAGGCGGTCCCGCCCGGCGCGGGCCCGCCATCCGGAGGCGCCGCCGGCGGCTCCGCGGGGGCGCGCCCGCCGTCCCGCCCGGCCGCCGCGCTCGCACGGCGCTTCCGCCCGAACAGGTACATCTGGCGGTCCTTCAGCAAATCGTAATTCTTCAGAATGCGGACGATCTGAAGCAGGTCCGATTTCTCGTAATTCCTGTTCTTGTCAACCGAATCGATCAGCTCAAGAAGCATTGTCCGGAACAGGAGCACGCCGTCAACCCCCTTCTGGCGGAGCATGTCCAGGGTGTTCTCCCGCAGGGAGTCCGATGCCGGAAGCTGGGGCAGGCACAGGATCCTGGCCAGGTCCCGGGAGCCCGCGATCCGCTCGGCGTGGCGCATGGATTCCCCGCTGGCAAAGCGCAGGATCTCCGGGATCCGCTCAAGCATGGTCGGGTAAAACCGGTCCGTGTGCCAGCCGTAGACGCTGACAACCGCCCTGGGCACTCCCCGCAAATCGTCCCCGGTCCACACCATGCGCTCGGAGCGCGCCGTTTCGACAACAAGGGGATTGAACACCACCAGGTCAATTTCCTCTTCCACCTTCTTGGGACGGCCGGACGCGACATACTTGCAGGGCTGCATTACGAGATAGCCCAAGGACTCAAAGTACTCCCTGACCACCCAATCGTTAACCGATGACATGGCCGATCCGCCTTCCGTTCAATTGACGATTGAAAAACATTGACGCTTTTACCACAAACGTCATGCCATGGGAAAGCCCTATTTCCCGGGGCTCACGCATACACCCCGTATTTCGCGGCCGCCTCGTAGATTGCCAGGACGTTTTCAGTCGGGGAATTGTCCTGGATCGCGTGCGTTGGCGAGAAAAGGTAGCCGCCGCCCGGCATCATTGTTTCCATGATCCGCCGCGCATCCGCCACGGCCTGCTCGACCGTTCCGAAGGCCATCGGCCCGGCGGTTGAAATGCAGCCGTGGAACGCCAGCCTGCGCCCGTAGCGCTTCTTCAGGTATTCGGGCGCCATGTTCGCGGCTTCCGGCTGCAGGGTGTCCACCGCGGCGATGCCCATCTCTATGAAGTCGTCGAACGCCCAGCTGCTCGAGCCGCAGCTGTGAATGATCGCGGGAATGCCGAACGACTTTGCAAGGTCCACGAACTTCTGGTGCCGCGGCCGGATATGCCGCCGAAAAAGCTCAAGGCTGATCAGCGGTCCGATCTGGGTTCCGAGGTCCTCGCCCAGCCACAGGAGGTCTATCCCGCCGCGCGCCGCCTCGAGCGTACGGCGCATGACTTCAAGCTGTATGCCGATCTTGCGGTCAATGTAGCAAAGGCACGCCTCGTCGTCCGTCAGCAGGTCCACGAGCACCTGCTCCATGCCGCGGATCATGCCGGTGCTGTTGATGATGTCGCCTTCCCCGGCGCCGCCGGCTACGACGCAATACCCGCTGTTGGCCCGGCAGGCCGCGGCAATGCCGGAATAGTCATGGGCGTCCGGCGAAGGCATGGGCCAGTTCCGAATTATGTCCAGCCCGGCGTCCTTGAGCGGAAAATCGCAGTAGTCCCAGTAGCCCCCGGTCGGATGCTCGATCCAGCGCATCCTGATGCCCCAGTCGGTCACCACCCGGTCGGGAACGTCGGGGTGAAGTTTCGGGCCAACATATCCCGCGCCAGCGCCCCGGAAATCCACGCCCAGCGCCTTCATCAGGCCCTCGTCATCGCCGTCGGCCAGGCCGAAATGCCTGCGAAGCCGGGAGTCTATCCCGGCGTTGGCGAAATAGTTGATGGGAATGCGGTCGGGCTCCTGCCGCGCAAGGGCGGTCAGAACGCGCTCTTTGGAGCTCATGGCTCGCTTCATGACACCCTCCCCTTATGGTTCATTCCAGGATCGCGCGAATGCGCCGGACGCCCGCGCTGCTGGCCTCCTCCTTGACGATCCTGAACCGGCCCAGCTCGGATGTGTTCCTGACGTGCGGGCCGCCGCACACTTCCTTGGAGAAATCCCCGGCCGTGTACACCTTTACGCTCTCGCCATACTTGCCGGCGAACAGCGCCGTGGCATCCGCCTTCCGCGCCTCCTCGAGCGTCATGGTTTCCATGGTCACCGGCAGGGCACGCGCGATGGCGCCATTGACCAGGGCTTCGACCTTTTGCAGCTCCTCGGGCGTCATCCGGGCCGGGTGTGAAAAGTCGAAGCGCAGCCGCTCGGCCGTGATGTTCGAGCCCTTCTGCCTCACATGGCTGCCAAGAGTGATCTGCAGCGCCCGGTGCAGGAGATGCGTGGCGGTGTGCAGGCGGGTCGTGGCCTCGGAGTTGTCGGCCAGGCCGCCCTTGAACGCCTTGTCCGCGCCGGCGCGCGATATCTGCTGGTGCTTTTCAAAGGCTTTCCGGAACCCGTCAAGGTCGACGCCCAGCCCCTGCTCGGAGCAGATTTCCTGCGTGAATTCAAAGGGAAAGCCGTAAGTGTCATAGAGCCTGAACGCGACGCGGCCGGCCAGCACGGATTGCTTGTGCTGCTTCATCTGCTGGAGCACCTTCTCCAGCTCCTGCATGCCGTCCTTGAGGGTTTTTTCGAACTTCTCCTCCTCACCGGCCAACTCGGCCAGGATGCGCTGCCGGTTCTGTTCCAGCTCCGGGTAGACGTCCCGGTAATTTTCGATGATGCATTCCGCAAGGGGCGTTGAGAAGCCGGGGCCAAGCCCGAGGTTCTTTGCATACCGCACGCTCCGGCGAATCAGGCGGCGAAGCACGTAACCCCGGCCCAGGTTGCCCGGGGTCACGCCCTGCTCATCGCCAAGAATGAACACGGAGCTGCGCAAATGGTCCGCGATCACCCGGAACGCGCGGGTCACCGCATCCGATTCGCCGGGCCGCCGGCCGGACCGGGCCGCTATGGCCTCAAGAATGGGCGCGAAAAGCTCCGTGTCGTACACGGACGCCTTGCCCTGCAGCATGGCAATGGTCCGCTCCACGCCCATGCCGGTGTCGACATTGTGCTGCTTGAGCGGAATATAGGCGCCGGACGCGGTTTTTTCGTACTGCATGAAAACGTCGTTCCATATCTCGAAGTACTTGCCGCACCCGCAGCCCGGCCGGCAATCCGGGCCGCATGCCGGGCGGCCCAGGTCAATGAACATCTCGGTGTCCGGCCCGCATGGGCCCGTCTGCCCCGCCGGGCCCCACCAGTTTTCTTCCATGCCGAGAAAGAAGATATGCGATCCGGGCACGCCCAGCTCTTTCCAGATTCCGGCCGACTCGTCATCCGCGGGCACGTCCTCATTGCCCTTGAACACCGTCACGTACAGGCTCTCCAAGGCAAATCCGAGATATTCGGGCGAGGTCAGGAATTCGAACGACCAGCCTATGGCCTCTTTCTTGAAATAATCGCCGAGCGACCAGCTGCCGAGCATCTCGAAAAAAGTCAGGTGCGATGCGTCGCCAACCGCGTCAATGTCGCCCGTGCGAATGCATTTCTGAACGTCGCATAGCCGGCGGCCGGCCGGATGCGGCTCGCCCAGCAGGTTGGGCACCAGCGGATGCATGCCGGCTGTGGTGAAAAGCACGGTCGGGTCGTTCTGGGGAATCAGGGAGGCGCCGGAAATGATTTGGTGCCCGTTCCGTCTCCAATAATCAAGAAACATCGTTCGCAATTCGTTCGCTGTAATGCTTCGGCTCATTTTCCATCCCTTCGCATCATTATTGACCGGCCACGCAGTTTCCATGCGCGCAGAGAAAAAAACCATATAACATTGCGGCCCCGACTTGAAGACAAATCGCTCCCATGCGCCGGCCGCTTTCAACCGGGATTTTGCGTTTAAAAAATGAACGATACTAATAACGGGTAAACCATCAAGCTTTTACAACTGCATTGCGATTGAATTGCCATGAGCGAAAAAATGCGGGTGAGCTGTTGTAAAAGAAGTTCATTTTTTAAACCACATGGGATTGGCCATAGTGCGGCATCTGCTGTGTTGTAGCGGGTTCGGAGTATGTTAATACACCTTCACCCGC
>JAAZAB010000158.1 GCA_012514555.1 Lentisphaerota bacterium | reverse complement strand
TTCTGCTTTCCTATCTCCACGGCATCCTCCTCTGGGTTGCGGGTCGGCTTCCACCGACCCCTTCTTTTGTCCACAACCAGAGTAGAGGATGCCGCTTTGTTTTCTACACCATTATTGGGACGCTACCCCGGGCGGCGTGCATGGGCGGCGATCTGCCGGCGGACCTGGACGATGTCCTTTCCTACGTGAGCATCCTGGGCACGTCGGCCGGGTGGGAACGGATTCAACAGGAGGCGCAGGCTCAAAGCAGGTCGCTGGCGTTCCCGACGGACAAGCTCTCCGCCGCCGACCTGGTCATGAAGGCGTGGCTGTGGGAATGGCCGACAAATAAATCGCTCTTGGAGGAGAGCTACTCGCGCGCGCGCATTCATGCCCGGTCTTCATTCGATTACTTCCTGCCGGTCCGCGATGTCCGGGACCGGTATCAGGCGCCGTCGGACCGCGTGCTCGATGAAATCCGGCAGGAACTGACGACTTACTTTGTCGGCGAAGGGCTGGGCAAAGGGACGAGCATCGTCCGGTTCGAGTATGAGTGTGAAATCTGGTTCCTGATCCGCTACCCGGGCCGGCTGAAACGGCAGGTCAAGATTGACGACGACGGCGTGGCCGAGAACCTTTCGTTCAAGCCGGAAGAATACGACGCGGTGGTGTACCACAAGGAATATGGCGACCTGCGCATGAACACAAACCGGGACCGCGACAAGCGGAAATACCGCATCGTGTTCGGGCATTCGCTGCTGGCGAGCGAAAACCTGTTTTCTCCCGACAAGCGCGTGATCACGTTGGAGCCGTTGAAGGGCCAATGCCTGCACCTGTTCGACTGCGCGGATATTCACGGCCTGGCGGAGATCGCGCCGGTCGAAATGTCATTCCACGGCCTTTTTGAGCAGGGGCGGCGGGTTGTCTTGGTCGCGGATGAGCATACGACGCTACTGTCCACGAACAAGCTCGCCCCGTTTCTGGTGCAGGTTGGCACAGATTCCATTCACCATGCCATCTTCCGGTATCGGCTCAGGAACCGGACAAAGTACGAGAAGCTGACCGTGCGCCAGGGCAATACCATGACCTACGAGCGGGACGGCGACTCGGCGGTCCTCGAACAGTGGCTCCGCGCCCGTGGTTTTATCGTGAAATCGGGGGTGCGCGCGTGAATCATCCATTTTGGACCCTGCTGGCCATGCTTCACGATTCCACCTGGGCGCTGGCTGACTGGCGCCGCCTACTGGAGGACCGCTTCGACTGCATGCGAGGCTACCTCGAAAAATGCATCGGCCAGATCGCCAGCACCATCCCTTGCCCGAACACGGGGCTCCGGCTGGTGGTGGGCCGGCGGGTGGGCATGTATATCGCCTTCCCGGAAGAGGGCTGCGAATCCGCAACGGAACAGCTCACCAACCTGACGGAAGAGGATGTCATCTCGTGGCGGCTCAACCTGGACCGGCTCGAACTGGACATCAGCCGGGCCCTGGGCCTGAAGCCCCTGGAGTCGGCAATGCCCCGGGAGCGCTGGTTTTCGCTGATCGGCACGTCCGGCGAAGGCGCCGGCCGCCGGCGGGTTTACCTGGGGTACGCCTTCACTGAACGCGATGGGCTGGAAGTGTGTATGGCCGTGGCCCGCCAGAGCCAGGAGCCGAGCTGTCTGCTGCTGCCGGCCTTTTTCCCGGCCTGCGATGAACTGCTCCGCCGGTTCGGCATTGAACACGTTGTCCTGGAGGAGGCGGTGTCGATCGGGCCGGATGGCCTGGTCGGCAAGGCGGGCGCGATCCGGCCGGCGGAGCCAACGTCCGGCGCGGAGGCAAAGCAGAAGCCGCTGCCCAGGAAAAAGCGGGGCAAGCAGGGCGGCCGCCCGGTTGCCGATACGGAAGTACAGATCCGCGCTGCGGTCCAAGACGTCCTGGCGCGATTGAAGAACAACCGTTATCTGAGAATGAAACGCGCCTGTGAGCTGGCGATTGAAAAGAAAGCCCTGTCCATCCAATGGGAAGCCTTGCGGAAGCACGTCAAGAAGGCCCAGCAGGCTCTTTTGAAAGGAAAACACAAAGTGTAACGAACTAATCAATTGATTAGTTACATATTTTTTCTGAAGGCCGGGGCCAATAACCACGGCCTTTTTTTTGCCTCCGTGTAACTAATCAAAATTTTTGCGCCAGTCGGTGTCGTAGATTTGCCTCAGCGACACGGATTGGCGTTTTTTGTTTTAGGAGGCACCCATGAAAGAGGATCACCCGCTCGATCTGTTCCTGAAAAGGCTGATTGTTGCACCCAAGGCGAAGCAGGCGGTTGCGCTTGAAAGCGCGCTGGCCCTGCTGAACGGCAAGCCGGAGGACCGGTTGCTCTACAACGGGGCCGAGGCGGCGCGGATGCTCTCGATCTCGACCCAAACGCTATGGCGCATGGTGCACGCCGGCACGATCACCCCGGTGAAAGTGCGCGGCAGCACGCGCTACCGGCGCACCGACTTGGAGCGGCTTGCCGCCGGGGAGGTGACCCAATGAGCGGCGTAAAAATCATCAGTCTGGAAGTCGAGAACGTGAAGCGGGTGCAGGCGGTAAGCCTGGCGCCGGCGGAAAATGGATTGACCATCATCGGCGGCGACAACGGCCAGGGCAAAAGCTCCGTCCTGGACGCGATCATGTCGGCGCTGGGGGGCGAATCCAAGCTCCCGAGCAAGCCGCTTCGGGACGGCGCTCAAAAGGGCGAAGTGTCCCTTGCGCTGTCAAACGGGCTGACAGTGCATCGCACGTTCACGCCGCGCGGCTCCTACTTGAAAGTCTCGGGCAATGCCGGCGGCCAGTCAGTCCTGAATGAATTCGTCAACGCGTTCGCACTGGACCTCTCCACGTTCCTGCAGGCCGGTGACCGGGAGCGCGCACGGATCCTGCTGAACCTCGTCGGCCTGGACCTGAAACCGCTGGAGGAAAGCTACAAGAAGCTGTACGCGGACCGGGAGGCGATCGGACGTCTGGCAACCCGTGCAAGACAACACGCCGAAGCCATGCCGTTCGATGAAGCGGCCGGGCTCGACCTGCTGACGCCATCGGAAATCATGGACGAGCTCCAGCGCAAGCTGGCAGTGAATGCGCACAACGAGAATCTGCGGAACGAGGCCGCCCGAGTGGCCCAGGAGGCTGAGGCAGCCGAAGCGCGCATGAAGGCTCGCCTAAAGCGCATAGACGAGTTGACCGCCGCCCTGGAAGAAGCAGAAGCGGAGGGGAAGGCAGAAGGGCAGCGCCTTGCAGCCGCCCGCCGCTGCCTGGTAGTGGCGCAATCGAAGGCCGAAAGCCTGCAGGACGAGAACGTCTCCGCTCTGAAATCGAAGCTGGCCGAGATCGACGCGGCCAACGCCCGGGTCCGCAAGAATCTGGAGCGCGAGAAAGCCCTGGCGGAGGCCGAGGGGCACAAAGCGGAATACGCCGGGCTCACGGCTCAGATGGACGACATCAAGCGCGAGCAGGCGGCG
>JAAZAB010000157.1 GCA_012514555.1 Lentisphaerota bacterium | reverse complement strand
TCAACCCAATCGTGCGTAGTCACGGTGTCAACGCTTTTGGTTTTGTAGAACCATGCCCCGATTGTGCTCATGCGTGCGTCCTCGGATAGTCCCACGTCGGCCGGAACGCATACCACGGGTATTCGTCGCCCTCTTCCGTCTCTTCGTCGTATGGGATAAATTCGTCCCACAGCTTTGTCGGCGGGTTGCTTGCAACCTCCTCGGCTGTCATTTGTTCCCAACTTGCCTCTGCGCTGGTTTTCTTCCAGCCAAGAATTATGACAACCTTGTACATCGCCGGTGTCCCGGCAACATCCTCGGATGACGATGTGCCGTTGCCATAGATCGTTATCCCGCCCTGCCAATTCTTGCGGACGCCGATTCCATCCTCCCCCGCGATGTTTTCAAACGTGGCAGAATGGGCGTCAAGCAACTCCCGCATACGCGGGATAAGCCCGTCGCCATTTCCTTTCCCCACTCGCTTGAATTGCAGCAGTTTCATTATCGCCGCGCCCTGCCTACTCAATCTCCGTCTCGCCTGCCGTGTACGTCGCCGCCTTGGTCCACACGTTGGGCTTCACCACCGTCTTGTGCTCAAAGGTTGCCCCGGTGATGGGGTCAGTCTCGTAGGAGTGTTCCGTTACCCGCGTCAAATTTTCCCCGCCGTAAATCTGCGTTTCATCAGCAAACGAAAACCCCGTAGCCGTTTCCCGCCGGTACTCCTCAACCACAACTCGCCGCCGGTACACGGTTACAACGTCGTCGGCCTGGACCGATTTGCTTTCGATTTCGACCCGCTTTCCTGTCAAATACCATGCCGCCATGACAGCCGCCCTTCCTAAGCCATTGCCTCGCGCAAGGCGGTGATATCTTCTTCCATCTTTGCGAGATGCCGTTCCGCGCTCTCTCGCAGTTCCGCCGCCCGCGCATCCATCGCCTCGGCCCGCTTGGCTTCCTCAATCGCCTCTTGCTCGGCCTTGTACGCCGCCACGGCCGCGTTAAGGTGCCGCCCGCGAATCCCGCGCTTCCACTTGGAGATTGCCCGCTGGTAGGCTTTTTCTTCCTTTTCCGCCCGCTTTTCGGCCGCCTCGGCTTCTGCGCGATACTCAGGATCAACCGCCCGCCGCTTCAACTCTGCTGCCTTTGTAGCCGCCGCGTCGGCAATCTTCCGTTGTGCCGCCGCCGCAGCTTCCGCCGCCTGAATCTGCCCCTCAGCCGACTTCCGTGCTTCCGCAAGCTGCTTCTCGCGCATGTCGGCCGTGTTGTCCAAAAGCTCGCGCTCGGCCTTTTTGTTCATCTCAATGATGGATTGCGACATCTCCCACTCGGCCTGCCGCCTTGCATCCGCCGCCTTTTGGGTTTCTTCCGCAGCCTTGCGCTGGGCCTCGGCCGCTTCTTCCCCGGCCTTTTGTGCCGCCGCCGCCGCGTCGGCATTTGCCTTTTCCAGATTCGCCAGCGCCTTTTCCCATATCTTGACTTGCGCCTGCGCCCGCTCATAGGCATCTGCCCGGCGTTTGGCGTATTCCTTGTCCCCGTCTGTTGCCTTTGATCCAAGACGTTCAAGCTCTGCCGCCGCTGCAATCGCCGCCGCTTTGTCTGATTCCGCAAATCGCTCGGCAGATTCCTTGTTAATCAAAATGTTTCGCCGGTCGCCCTTTTCTACTAGCGCCTCGGCTTTGCGCTTGACGTTGCTTTCGACGTCCTTGCCGGCAATCTTGTCAATTCGGTTGTATAGCTCCTCGGCTTCAATCCCGACCTCGGCAGTCGCCGCCGCCGCTTCTTCCATGCGCTCCTTGTAGCCTTTGACAACCAAAGCCGCTTCCGCAATCGCCGCCGCCGCCGCCGCGAACACGGCCACCACCGGATTACTCATAACCACGGCCCACAGCGCCTTAAATGCCGTCGCCGCGCTTTTCGCCGCCCCAACCAGGTCGCCGGCCATTGCCTTTGAGAGCGCATCATGGGCAGATTTAATGCCGGCCATGGCCCTTTGGCCGTCGCCGGCAAAGGCCCGAATATCCCCCTTGACGCGGTTGAACGTTGCGCTGGCCTCGTTCTTGGCGCGGATTACTATGGAAACGGATGCCACGGCCTATCCCTCCGCCTTTGGCTGTGCCACCGTATATTTCGCTTTGATGGCATTGACGCAATCCACAAATTCCCCGTACCGGCTTTGGCTATCCCGGCTGGGCCGCTGGCACCCCGGCGGCGGCGGGGCCTTCTGCATCATCTCCATCGCCGCCCGCTCCCCTATTTCCCACAGAAAATACTCGGGCGGGCGGTGGTACGTCGCGCACAACTGCGCCAGCGCCGCCCCCCAATCCGGCTCGCTCGCAGCTTCAAACGTTTCGCCGCTCACGGCGTCAACGTCAACCTGCCCGAACAGCCGCTGAATCCCAAACGCCAACTCGTTGAGCGTCACGCTCGCCGCCAGCCCCAACTGCCACGCCAGAAGCCGCGCCCACGCCACGGCCTTCTTGGTCGTCTCACGAAACAGCTTGGCATCTCGCCCATGCGCTAGCATCCATGCCAGCGCCAGCACCTCATCCGCCGGGTCTTTCCCGCCAAACCATCCCTTGCCGTACTGCTCCCACCACAGGGCCGCACCGATAGTGCGCGGCCACAGGGTCACCGCGCCCACCTGGACCGGGACATCAAGCAGTGCCGGAATAACGTCGCCGTCTCCCTCAATCACCCGCCGCGACGTCTCCCAAAGCCAAACGACATCCTCCGGCTCCGCCGTGATTCCTGCGGCTTTAAGCTGGTCGCACCCGCTTTGGAATAGCAGGCTTACGCGCTGGCGTGTGGGCGGCATTCATCGCCCCCCTGCTATGGAGCGGCCAGGGTAAGGGACTTCGCGCCCGTGTAGGTTGTCCGAACGTGGCCGGTGTTGCTTTCGGTTGTGCTGCCGGTTTCCGTCTCTTCCCAAGTGTCACCGATGCCGGCCGTCGGCACCCCGATCCATACGGTCGTCGCCGTGGCGTTGGCCGTGTGATTTTGCCCGATGAGATGGTCCCCGGTAGCGCCCGCCTGGACGTCCGTGTGGCCCGTCTGGATGTTCAGGGTGGAGGACTCCACCGCCGCGTTGTCGCCGGCCGTGCCGCCCAGGAAGTCAACCGCGCCGAAGCCGCTCGAAATGGTGATCCCGTGAGTTACCTGGTTGAGCGTGTCGGCGTGCGCGTTCGTCGTGTGCTGGTGGCCCGTCAGGGTCATCTTGGCGTAATCCGTCGCGCTTGTGGAAATGCGGATTCCCGTCAGCACCACGCTGCCGAGCAGCGCCCCAAGGGTCGGCGGAATCGTCGGCGCATCCGTTGCGTTGGCGACGAACTCCTGGCTGTACTCCGTGATCTCGTTGATGACCTTGCTGGCGACCTCGTTGCCGATGCCGTTAAGCGCCACCGCTCGCGTCTTCGTCTTGGTCACCGTGGCGCCAACCGGGTTCCAGCCCGTCAAGCTGCCGAACTTTGTGGTTGTCCCGAATGTAATTGTTGGTTCTGCCAT
>JAAZAB010000156.1 GCA_012514555.1 Lentisphaerota bacterium | reverse complement strand
GCCGGAATGACATTGGTGCTCAACGGACCCTCCGCGGCCCAGCCGGGAAATTCGTTGGTGTATGTCCAGCCGTCCGTTCTTTTACCAGCATCGTTCGTGCCCCAGAACACGACCGCAGAGACTTCCGCGTCCTTGCCGGTTGAGACCAGGTATCCGTTCAGCGTGATGTAGTCCACCAGGGACACTGCGCCCAAGTTCGTCACAATGGGGCTGCCCTGCTCCGCCGGCTCGCCGTAGGTGTTGAACACGCTGTTCGACGCCATGTTGAGGTAACTTGCCCATATCCAGTCGGCGGAGCGGGGAACGGCGGCGACGGTGAATTCGTCAATGACGCCGCTCCAGTCGTAGCTGCTGCCTGAAGATATTTTCAGGGGCGAGCCCGAGGGGTTCTTGTAGTTCGCGCTGGAGCTTGCCAGCCGGCCGTCAACATAAAGCGAGGCCTTAGGCTTTGCCTTGTCGATCACGGTAGTATAATGACGCATCCGATCGGAGTCAGCCGGCACGGCGCACATAGGATTGTTCTGGCCGTCCCCGCTGTTGAGGTAAATAACGTTGTTGTAAAACCACAGGGCGGGATTGTAGGTGGCCCGGCTCCACATCATTCCGCTGGAGTTGCCGGCATTCTTGGAAGCCCAGGCGGATATCGTGACCGTCGCGCCGAGAGACATACTTATCGTCACATACCCGTTGTTTCCTCCGAAAGAGTACGCGGGTCCCAACCGGCCCGCGACGCCTGTTTTGCCGGTTGTGCCGCCGAGCGTTCCCGGATAGCGGTTGCGGATCGCATCGCGCGCCGTCGTGCCGTTGGTTTCGTCCAGGTGCCATACGCCCAAGAACTCGTTGGTCCACACCGACCCGTCTGTCGCGCAGGGCGGCAAAGCCGCTCCGGCCTTACCCCAGAGCGCATATATTCGCAGGTTGTTGGTCAACTCCGGAAGACGCACCCAGACAAGCGAGAGCCCGTTCGTGTCCCAGAGCTGGATTTCGAAGTCGAGCGGGGTCGTGATGTCGTCCGCTGCGAACCGGAGGTCGTTGTAGGGCGGGGACAGGAAATCTTCGTAGCCGAAGCCTGCTCCGGCAGGAGTGTTGCTGAAGACGACGAGCGCCGGAAAATCCGACAGCGCTTCGCGCTCGTCATCGTAGCCGCTGAACGTGATAAGCATGCGTTTTTGCCACGTGGACAGGACGTCTTCCGCCGCCGCGAGCAAGGCGAAAAGACTGAAAAATATGAATACCGCACGCATCGCGCCTGCTCTCCATTCCAAATTTTTAAAGCGCAAGCCGGCATTCCGACCCGCAACCGAATTCAGTCTGCCCTCGCACCGCGAGCATGTCAACCCCAATTCGGAAAGAAGAACTGATTTGCGCAACCGACAAACATCTTGACGGGAAAAGCGATTGCGGGGTAAAAGAAGGGCATGTCGCGGACGCCGCGCGCCGGGGGCGCCGCCGGGGCGGGCCCGGCCGGCGCGGCAAAAAACGCTGTTCGGCGCATGGCTGACCGGCGTCCTTCGGACAGGAATAACGCGGCGGATTTGTCTTTGGCTCACATCATGAATGTTGATCGCGCATATCTTAACCTTTCTTCAGGGCGCCGCACATGAACCGGAGAGAACGCCTGATGGCAGCG
>JAAZAB010000155.1 GCA_012514555.1 Lentisphaerota bacterium | reverse complement strand
CCCCCGTCAATCTCCAGCACGCGGCCGTTGACGAAATCGTTTTCGACGATGAACTGCACGGCGGCGGCGATCTCGCGCATTTCGCCCAGCCTCTTCAGCGGCACCTTTGCTGTGATTTTTTCAAGCACCTCCGGCTTCAGCGCCGCCACCATCTCGGTGTTGAGGTATCCCGGCGCAATGGCCGCGGCCCTGATCCCGTATTTCGCCAGCTCCTTGCTCCACGTGACGGTCATGGCATCCACTCCCGCCTTGGCCGCCGAATAGTTGGTCTGGCCGAAGTTGCCGGCCCGGCAGACGGAGGAAATGCTGACAATGACCCCGCCATTCTTTGCCAGAAGCGGCGCCGCTTCCCGTGCGCACAGGAACACGCCGGTCAAATTCACATTGATGACGCCCTGGAAATCCGCGAGCGGCATCCTGGAGACCTGGCCGTCCTTGATCTTCACGAGCAGCCCGTCGCGGGTGATGCCCGCGTTATTGACCAGCACGTCGAGCCTCGATTCCGCCTTGTCGATGCGGTCGAAGAAGGCGGCCACGGACTGCTCGTCGGCCACGTCGCACACCGACATGTCCAGGTTCCAGTTGTTTTGAGCCGCTGTTTCGCGGGCCTTCCGGATGGCGTCCCCGGTGATGTCGCACCCGTAGACTTTCGCGCCGAGCCCGGCCAGGTGCCCGGCGACGGCCAAGCCCAGTCCGCGCCCGGCGCCGGTGACCGCGCAAATGCAATTGCTGTCTATCTTCATGTTTCCTCCTCAATACTTGAAGAACCCGGCCTTTGTCTTCCTGCCGAGCCGGCCGGAGTCCGCGTGCCCGACAATGGCGCCGGCCGGCGCGTAGGCGTTGTTGCCAAGCCGCGCCCGGAGCGCATCGAGAATGCTCCTGCACGTGTCCAGGCCGATCAGGTCGGCGATTGCCAGGGGTCCGGCCGGGTGCAGCGCGCCGAGGCGCATGGCAATGTCGATGTCGGCCGGGGACGCAACGCCCTCGCCGGCCATGCGCGCCGCCTCGTTGATCATAAGGAGCAGAAGCCGGTTCACGATGAACCCGGGCGCGTCGCGGACCGTCACGGGCGTTTTGCCGCACGCCTCCGCGAGGGCGCGCACCGCCGCAACGGCGGCCTGCGCCGTGCCCCCGTGCGGGACCACTTCCACCAGTTGCAGCTTGGTCGGCGGGTTGAAAAAGTGCATGCCGAGAAAACGTTCTGGATGTCCGAGGCCCGCGGCAATATCCCCGATTCCGAGCGAGCTGGTGTTGGTGGCAAGTATCGCGGTTTCGGCGGCAATCCCCTCCAGCTCCGCGAACAGGCTCCGCTTGACGGCCAGGTTTTCAACGACCGCCTCGATCACCAGGTCCGCGGCGGCAAAATCGGACAATGCCTTGGCCGGCGTGATGCGGGCCAGTATTTTCGGCGCTTCGCCCGCGGGCAGCGTTCCTTTTTCGGCGCTTTTTTCAAGGCGCTTCCCGATATTGTCCCGCCCTCGCCCCAGCGCCTCCGGATTGGCATCCCACAGGAGAACCGCGCGCCCGTGCTCTGCGAACATCTGCGCGATCCCGGCGCCCATGATGCCGGCGCCGATGACTCCGATTTTGTCAGTTTTCAAGGATACCTCCAATCACATGTTTTCCAGCATGACGGCCAGGCCCATGCCGCCGCCGATGCACAGGGCGGCGACGCCGACGGCCGACTGGCGGCGCTTCATCTCGTGGACCAGGGTCACCACTATCCGCGCGCCGCTGGCGCCTATGGGATGCCCGAGCGCGATGGCGCCGCCGTTCACGTTGACACGGGCCGGGTCCAGCGCCAGGTCCCGGAGCACGGCCAGCGACTGCGCCGCAAAAGCCTCGTTGAGCTCCCACAAGTCCACGTTTCCGGCGGACAGGCCCGTAGCCCGCAGAAGCTTCCGGACCGCGTACACGGGGCCAAGCCCCATTTCCGCGGGATCGCAGCCTGCCGCCGCGAAACCGCGCACGCGCACCGTCCGGCCCAAGTCGAGGCCGGCCGCCGCCGCGCTGCCCTCCGCGGCCAGCACAGCCGCGGCCGCGCCGTCGTTGATTCCGGACGCGTTTCCGGCCGTGACCGTGCCGTCCGGCTTGAAGGCCGGCGGCAGCCGGGCCAGCTTTTCAAGCGTGGTGTCAGGCCGCGGATGCTCGTCCTTGTCCACCCTGGCTTCCGCTTTCTTCTGCTTGATTACGACCGCCGCGATCTCGGCGGCAAACAAATCCCTGGACGCCGCCGCCGCGTATTTCCGCTGGCTTTCCAGGGCAAACTCGTCCTGCTCGCCGCGGGTGATCCCGTATTTTGCGGCAACGTTTTCCGCCGTGATCGCCATGTGGTACTTGCCGAACACGTCGGTCAGGCCGTCGCCGATGATCGAATCCGGCGCTTTCGCGTCGCCCAGCCGCGAGCCGGCGCGCATGGCGGGCAGCAGGTAAGGCGCCCTGCTCATGCTTTCCATTCCGCCCGCGAGGACCGCGTCGGCGCGGCCGAGCATAATGCTCTGCCAGCCCAGCTCCAGGGCTTTCAAGCCCGAGCCGCAGACCTTGTTGACCGTGAATGCCGGAACAGAGGCGGGAATCCCCGCGCCCATCGCAACCTGGCGCGCAGGGTTCTGGCCCTGGCCGGCCTGCAGGACATTGCCGAAGACCGCCTCTTCGACCTTATCCCCGGAAAGGCCCGAGCGCTCCAGCGCGGTCGAGGCCGCCACAACGCCCAGCTGCACGGCCCCGACTCCCGACAGCGCCCCGTTCAAATCGCCTATCGCCGTGCGCGCAGCGCCGCTCAACAATACTTTTCGCATGTGGCCCCTCTTTTTTGATGGTTACTACCCGGCGCCCTCAACGCATGTGCGCCAGGTTTCCTAATGGCGGCTTTCACGGATGAAACTGATACCCGGATTCGTCACAGAAAGACTTCAGCATCCATGGTTTTGAGGGACGGGCTTATCGCGGGGGCAAAGTCCATCAGCGCAAGCACCTGTTGCTGAAGGTCAATGCCCGGCGCGATCTCCGTCAGCTCAACCCCCGCGTCCGTCAGCCGGAACACGGCCCGTTCCGTAACGAAGAGGATGTCCTGCCGCCGCGGCTTCTTCAGCGAGTATTCGCCGCTGAACGTTACGTGCTCGACCGCGGACACGAACTTCCTGTGCTTCCCCTCGCGGACGATCCGCAGCCGGCCGTCCTGCCAGGCCACCTCCAGGCCCCCGGCCGTGAACGTTCCCGTGAACACCACCTTCTTGGCGGTCTGCGCTATGTTCATGAACCCGCCTATGCCCGCCACGCGGCCGGAGAACTTGCTGACATTAACGTTGCCGCCGCGATCGCATTCAGCCATGCCGAGAAACGCCACGTCCAGCCCGCTGCCGTCGTAGAAATCGAACATGTTCGGCTGGCTGATGACGGCTTGCGGAAAGGCTGAGGCGCCAAAGCTCAGACCGCCGGCCGGCACGCCGCCGACCGGGCCGGCTTCGACGGTCATGACCATTTCATCCAGCCGCTTTTTTTCGCGCGCGATCTGGGCCACGCCTTCGGGCATGCCTATGCCGAGATTGACGACGCTGCCGGGCCGTATTTCCTGAAACGCGCGCGAGGATATTATGCGGCGCGGCCCCTGCTCCATGGCCGGCAAATCAAGGCCGGCAATGTCGCCCTGGCGCACGTAGGCCGGGTTGAACTGCTCGGCAAACGTCTGGCAGTGCTGATCCTGGCCGGCCACCACCACGCCATCCACGAAGATGCCCGGAATGCTGATGCTTTTCGGATCGCGCGAATAATTAGGCGCCATCTTTTCCACCTGGACGATCACGGTGCCGCCGGAATTCTTAACCGCCTGCGCCAGCGAAAGCGCCTCGGCGGTGATCACCTCGCGCTCGAAGGATATGTTGCCGAACTCGTCGCTGGCCGTGCCCCGCACAAGTCCGAAATGGATTGGAAAGGCCTTGTACCAGAGCCATTCCCGGCCGCCGATGGTCACCAGCTCGACCAGGTCGTCCCTGGTCCGCGCGTTCAGCTTGCCGCCGTCCAGCCGGGGATCGACGAAAGTGCCCAGCCCCACGTGCGTTATCTTGCCCGGCGAGCCGCCGGCAATTTCGCGAAACAGGTGGCTGATCACGCCCTGCGGGAAGTTGTACGCCTCGATTTTGTTCTCCAGCGCAAGCCGGCCCATTTTCGGAGCCAGGTTCCAATGGCCGCCGACAACGCGCTTGAGCAGTCCTTCATGGCCCATGTGGTTGAGGCCGCGATCCCTGCCGTCGCCCTGGCCGGCCGCGTAGACCAGGGTCAGGTCCCGCGGCTGCCCCTCTTTCAAAAAACGCTCCTCAAGAGCCGCGGTCAGCGCCTCGGGATGGGCGCAGCCAACAAACCCGCCCGTGGCAATGGTCATACCGCTCTTGATCAGGCCTACCGCATCGGCCATGTTCATGACTTTGTTTTTCATGCCTTTTTCATTCCCGCTTTGAACACAAACTACGACCTCGAATGTCCTTGGATAATGCGCGCTGTCCCGGGCGGAATCAAGATGAAAAAAGAACAGGCAGTACACGCGCCGACGCAGGCGGATTGCACTTCCTGCTCTTCGATGTCTGATTCTCCCGGATTCTGTCTTCTGACTGCCTGCGGCGTTATGAAATGTCTTGGCAACGCCCTTTGACATGCCATATAAGATTTGCGTAAAAGAGTCATTGGCTTAAGCTCCGGAGAAGGGGAAACGCGCCGCGGCATAAACTGATCTGATCCGGGCGAGCCCGGTCAGCCATTCCGGGAGGGGAATCAATCATGGCGGAGAAGAAGGTGAAAATCGGCTTTGTCGGCGTCGGCGCAATGGGCCAGTGCGCGCACCTCAGGAACTACGTGACGCTGCCCGGCTGCGAAGTCGTGGCGATAGCGGAGCTCCGGCAGCACCTGGCCGCACGGGTGGCGGCCAGGTACGGCATCCCGAAGGTTTACGCGAGCCACGTCGAGATGCTCGCGCGCGAGAAGCTCGACGGCATCGTGGCTTCCCAGCCCTTCACGCGCCACGGCGTCCTGGTGCCGGAGCTGCTGAAAGCCGGCGTGCCCCTGTTCACCGAGAAGCCCATTGCCGGCTCCATTGAGGCCGGCGAAAAAATCCTTGCCGCGCTCAAGGCCGGCGGCGCGTGGCTGATGGTCGGCTATCACAAGCGCAGCGATCCGGCCACCATGCACGCGAAGGCCGAGATCGAAAAGCTGAAAGCCTCGGGCGAGCTCGGGAAAATGACATACGTCAGAATCCTCATGCCGGCCGGCGACTGGGTCGCGGCCGGGTTCACCGGCCTGATCGGCGATTGCGGCGACGAGGCGCCGGAGCTCGAATGGGACCCGCCCGCCGCCGACATGGACAAGCCCACACACGACGCCTATATCTCGTTCGTCAACTACTACATCCACCAGGTCAACCTGGCGCGGCACCTGCTGGGCGAGAGCTACCGGGTGACGTACGCGGACCCTTCCGGCGTACTGCTCGCAGGAATCAGCGCGGGAGGCGCGGCCTGCGCGATAGAGATGACCCCGTTCAGGACCACCATCGACTGGCAGGAGTCGGCCCTCGTCTGCTTTGAAAAGGGCTGGATCAAGCTCGGGCTGCCCGCGCCCCTGGCCGCCAACCGCGCCGGGACCGTGGAGATATACAGGGACCCGGGCAGCGGCGCCGCGCCGCAGAGGGTGATCCCGCAAATGCCACTGGTGCACGCCATGCGTCAGCAGGCAGTTAACTTCGTCAGGGCCATCAAGGGCGAAATCAAGCCGCCCTGCGAGGCGCAGGAGGCGCTGGAAGATCTCCGGGTCGCCCGCGAATACATCCGCTTGTGGAAAGGACGGTAGCGCCATGCCGGTCAAATGGAAAAAGCAATGGATATCGGACGAAACCTACGAGACCGCCGGCGTGTTCGATGTGGACGGCGACGGCCTGCTTGACATCGTCTCGGGCGCGTTCTGGTACAAGGGCCCGGATTTCCGGAAAAAATTCTTCCTGGGCGAACCGCACGCGGCCCCCGGCGGCGAGTACTACGATGACTTTTCCACCATCGCCATGGACGTCAACGGCGACGGGCGCCTCGATTTCGTCACCGGCGGCTGGTGGGGCAAGAGCCTGCGCTGGCGGGAAAACCCGGCCGATCCGGCCGGGCACTGGCCCGAACATTTCATCGCCGAAACCGGCAGCATAGAAACCGCGCGGGGCTGGGACCTCGACGGGGACGGCATTGCGGAGATTGTTCCCAACACGCCCGGCGCCAACAGCGTGAGCGTGTTCAAACTCAAGATCGACAAGGCCGGGAAAGGCGCCGGCGCCTTCGAGCGGCACGTCGTTTTCGAGTTTCCCGAAGAACAGACCCAGGGCCATGGCTTGGGCTGCGGCGACATTGCCGGCAACGGCCGCATGGACATCGCGCTATGCAAAGGTTGGCTGGAGTCGCCGGCCGATCCTTTCAAGGGCAAGTGGAAGTGGCATCCGCTGCCCGACTACGGCTGGTGGGGCTCGAGCGTGCCGATGCTGGTTGTTGATGTCAACGGCGACGGCGCGAACGACCTGATCGTGGGCAACGGCCACGGCTACGGCTTGATCTGGCTCGAGCACAAGGGCAGGCGCGGCGGGCGCAAATGGATTACACACAAGATCGACCCGGACAATGCCCAGTACCACGACATGATGTGGCTGGACGTGGACGGGGACGGCAAGCCGGAGCTTCTCACGGGCAAGCGGCACCGCGCCCACTGCGGAAACGATGCCGGGGAATGGGATGACTACGGCATATACTACTTCAAGTGGAACGGCGAAACGTTCAGCAAGCAGGTTATCGCCTACGGTCCGATCGGGGAAACCAAGGGCTGCGGCATCCATTTCGCCGCCGCCGACTTCCGGAAAACCGGCCGCCCCGACCTGGTGGCGCCAGGCAAGGATGGCTTGTTCGTCTTCTTTAACGAGGGCTGCTGACGGCGATTCTCAATTCCCCGGCAGGCGGCCTTCAGGCGGGGCGTTCCATACCGGGCAAGGCTTCGAACGGCGGGAACGGCGGGCGGGAGCAGGTGAACCCGGCCGCGCCGCGATGCCCGCCGCCGCCGTATTTTTCGGCAATACCGCTGACGTCAACGGTCTCTGAGAAAAGGCTTACGCTCCAATGCCGGCCGTCGAACTCGAAGGTCAGGCAGAGATCGTACTGCCCTGCGCGTTCGCCGAAAGTTTCGCTGCCGAACATCTGCAGGCCGACCGCAATGGCGCGGCGGCCTTCGATGACGGTCTCGAAAGCAAACCGGTTCACGTAGTCCGCGCAGATTGCCCGGCGGTATCGAACGCAGGTTGCGCCGCTGGCCTTGATGCCGGCCATCGCGGCCGCGTCGTCATCGAGCAGCGCCTTCCATAGCGGGGCTTCGGGATGGTGCTCGAAAACCCGGATACCCTCGTTGAAGAAGGCGGTTTCATCCCCGTATTTCCAGGCCCAGACGTCCTTGTCGCCCGTGAGCCGCACGGCCTCGGGCGCAGGCCGGCCCGGGAACAGGTAGTCCCACGCCAGCTCGCACGCGGCTTTTTCCGGGGACAGGATGCCGGCAAGCTTCCGCGGGTACTGTACGCGCAGGGCGCTGAGGTGGTGATCGATCCAGGTGACGTCGCCGGTTTTCGCAAGCAGCTCCGACATCGCGTCCCGGGGAAACGTGAAGTCCACGATAAAGACCTTTTCGCCCCGGCCGGCCTTTTCGACCGGAACCGGCCTGCCATAGCCGGCCTCCTCGGAGCGTCCGCCCGGAAAGGCGCGGAGCACAATGGCCGCCGCGCAGCGGCCGTCCAGGTCGTCGTGGTGAAAACAGATCATGAGCGCTTGCGGATGACGCGCGGGAGCGGGTCTCCGGCAAATCGACGGAAGCGGACCCGGGCCTCCCGGAACAAAGCCGCGACCTGGCGGTTGAAGCGGTACTCGTTCTCGTAGACCACCTCGCGGATGCCGGCCGAGATGATCATTTTGGCGCATATCAGGCAGGGGCTCTCCGTGCAATAGAGTGTCGCCCCGGAAAGGGCGACGCCGTAATGCGCGGCCTGCAAGATGGCGTTTTCCTCGGCGTGCGCGCAGATGCATTCGCCGAGATTCTCGCCCGAGGCCGAATCGCCGGCGCAGCGGGCGCAGCCGCCTTCGAAACAATTCCGGATGCCGGTGGGCGTTCCGTTGTACCCGGTGGATACAATCCTGTGATCCCTGGTGATGACGGCCGCGACATCCCGGCGCCGGCAATTGCTCCGGCTCTTCACCACCCGGGCGATTTCCATGAAATAGGCGTCCCAGCCAGGCCGGATCTTGGCATTTTCAGCTTTTTTTCGCATGCCCCGCACTTTATCAGGCAGCGCGGCGAAGTCAATCAGGCCGTTTTTCGCCCCTCCAGCTGCTCCCAGCGGGCATACGCCTGTTCGATTTCGACTGCGAGCCTGGCGGCCCTGTCTTTCGCGCCCGCGATCATGTCCGGGCGCTGGCGGTAGAATGCGGGCTCGGCCATGCCTGCGTGGAGCATGGCCTGCTCGGCTTCCAGCGCCTCAATCCTGCCCGGGAGCGCTTCCAGCTCGCGCCTGTCTTTTTCGCCGAGGCGCAGGGCCGCGGGGCGTTCGCGCTTTTGGGCCGGCCTGGGCGCGGGCGGCCCGGGCGGCGGCGGAACCAGGCGGCACCGGGCCCAGTCGTCATGGCCGCCGACATATTCGTTGACGTACCAGCCCTCGTCATCACGAAGCCATGAGCCGGGGCGTTCGCGATGGTGCTTTTCGAAAACCAGCACGCTGGACGCCACGTTGTTGAGAAAATCGCGGTCATGGCTGACCAGCAGCACGGTTCCGCTGTAGGCGATCATCTGTTCTTCCAGCAATTCGAGCGTGTCGAGATCAAGGTCGTTGGTGGGCTCGTCCAGCACCAGCACATTTGAAGGCTGGGCGAACAGGCGCGCCAGGAGCAGGCGGCTGCGCTCCCCGCCGGAGAGTAAGCCGGCAGGCTGGCGCGCGCGGTCCGGCTCGAACAGGAAGTCCTCCAGATATCCGAACACGTGCCGGCGCACGCCCCGGATCACGACGAATTCACGGCCCTGCGCGATGTTGTCGGCAAGGGAGAGCGCGTCGTCAAGCCGGGCGTGGAGCTGGTCGTAGTATGCGATCCGGAGGCTGGTCCCGTGGGTGACGCTGCCCGACGCCGGCGCCAGCCCGCCGACGCCGGCGGGCTGAAGAAGGAGCCGAAGCAGTGTGGTCTTGCCGCATCCGTTGGGGCCAAGAATGCCGATCTTGTCGCCGCGCGAGATCTCCAGGGAGCATTCCCGGATGAGCGCGCGCCCGCCAAACCCGAAATTCAAATCCCTGGTTTTGAGAACGACCTGGCCGGTGCGCCCGGATTCCTCGATGGCCATTTGGACAGCGCCCGTGCGTTCGCGCCTCTGGGCGCGCTGTTCGCGCAGGGCTTCGAGGGCGCGAACACGGCCCTGGTTCCGGATGGCCCTGGCTTTCACCCCGCGCCTTATCCAAGCCTCCTCCTGTTCAAGCCGCTTGTCAAACCGGGCCCGCTGCCGGGTCTCGGCTTGCAGGCATTCGTCCTTGCGCCGGAGAAAGGTGTCGTAGTCGCACCTGAAATCGCTGAGGCGGCCGCGGTCAAGCTCCACGACCCGCGATGCAAGCCGGCGGAGGAAGGAGCGGTCGTGCGTCACGAACATGAACGTGCAGCAGCAGCGCAGCAGGAACGATTCGAGCCAGGCAATGGAGTCAAGGTCGAGATGATTGGTGGGCTCGTCGAGCAGGACAATGTCCGGTGCGCCAAAAAGTGCGCGAGCGAGCAGGACGCGGCGGCGGATTCCGCCGGAGAGCGCGGAAAAGTCGGCGTCCGGGTCCAGGTTCAGGCGGCTGACGATCTCCTTCGCCTGGTGGTTCCGGGCCTCGAGGCCGGAGCCCGCGCCGGGGCAGACGATGTCCATGACTCGGCCCGCGAGATGGGACGGGACCTGCTGCGGAAGCCGGGCCAACCTGAGGCCGGGACTGCGAATGACCTGGCCGGAGTCGGGCTCGGATTCGCCCGCGATAATTCTGAGCAGCGAGCTTTTCCCGGCGCCGTTGGCGCCGAGCAGGCATATTCGGTCGCCGCGCTCGATCTGGAATTCTATGCCGTCGAGCAGCGGCGCGGCGCCGTACCGGAGGCGGATATCGGCGAGGCTCAGGAGCGGCGTCATGGAGCAACCTGCTTCAATTCCCGCACGACCGCGGCCGCGGCGGCGGCGTTCCGGCGTATGGCGTCCCAGTTCCGCACCCGGATCAGCTCGCGCGGGGCAAGCCAGGACCCGCCGATGCCTTGGACGATGGGTTCCCGCAGGTAGCTCTTCATATTGCCCGCGTCAAGGCCTCCGAGCGGAATGAATTTCAGGCCGAGATGCGCATAGGGCGCGGCCATGCTTTTCAGGTAGGCCAGGCCGCCGCCGGGCTCGGCCGGGAAAAACTTGAGCAGGCGGCAGCCGAACTCAAGCGCTTGTTCAATGTCGGATGGAGTCGCAATGCCGGGCGCGAACGGCAGGCCCAGGCGCCCTGCTTCTTCCACAACGCGGCGGTTCGTGCCGGCCGAGACCGCAAAATCGGCGCCGGCTTCCAACACCTGGCCGACCTGGGCCGGCGTGATGACTGTTCCCGCGCCGGCCAGCATTTCCGGAACATCCCGCTTGATGGCGCGCAGGGCATCAATCGCTGCCGGTGTGCGCAAGGTCAGCTCCATGGCCGAAACGCCCCCGCCGATAAGGGCGCGCGCAACGGGAACGGAATCCTCGACCCGGTCGATTACAAGGACGGCTATGACGCCGCAATTCCCGATTTGCGCCGCGATGGCATCCGGAAACATGCTGTTATTCATGTTTTTTTTCTCTCATGCAATCATTGAACGTTCAACACCCACTCGATCCCCCTTAGAACCATGACCAGGAGAACGAAATACCCGGCAAGGATCAGGAAGTAGACGCGCCAGTTCCGGCGGTACGCGAATTGCTTTGCCGCATCGCCGTGGTAGACAAGCGCGTCCAGGTTCGGAACCGGGTCTGAACGGAAAAGAAGGCTGGCCAGGTATCCTGCCCCGAAAGTCACAAAGCAACCGCTGACGTTCCACCAGAGCCACGAGACGCCCGGCAGGAAAAGCCAGGTCATGAGGTTGGCCATGAATCCGGCGATAATCCCGGCAACCGCGCCATAATCATTGGCGCGCCGGGTCAGGATGGCCAGGAGGAACGCGGCCAGAATGGGGCCGTTGACCAGGGATCCGATCTTGTTGATGGCCTCGATTATGGAGGGGGAAATATCGCCTACAAAAAAGGCAAATGCCATGCACAGCATTCCCCAGCCGACGGTGATCAGGCGCCCCCACAGGAGCATCCTGCGCTCGTCAAGCGGTCCGGCTGAGCGGAATGGCTCCACGACGTCCCGGATCGTAAGCGCGGATAGCGAGTTGATCGTCGAATCCAGCGACGACATCGCCGCGGCGAACAAGGCCGCCATTATCAGCCCGATCACACCGTGGGGCAGAACGCGCAGGCAGAATGAAGGCACCGCCAGGTTGTAGTTCACGGCGCCGGTCGAGGGATCAATCAAATGCTCTGCAAAGGACGGGTTCTGAATCAGGTAGGCGCCTATCGCCACCCCGATCAGGCAGTAGGTGAGCGTCAGAGGGAACCTCAGCAGCCCGTTCAGAAACAGGACCATGTTGGAGCCGTCCACGTCGCGGGTTGAAAGCCCCCTCTGGACCTGGGTCTGATCGCAGCCGTAGTAACTCAGGTAGAGGAAGAACCCGCCAAGCAGCATCGGCCAGAAAGCGAACTGATTGCCCCCGGACAATCCCAGGGACCGGAAGTCGAGCGTGTGCATTTTTTCGGCGGGAAACGCCGCCAATATTTCGCGCCAGCCCCCGGCATAATGCACGGCATAGACCAGGCACACCGCGATGCCGGAATACAGGACGACCATCTGGATGACGTCCGAGTATATGTCCGCGCGGATGCCGCCCAGGAACTCGTAGAGCACCGCCACCACGCCGATCAGCAGCACCGAGGCCCAGAACGGAAGCCCGACCAGCTGTTGAATGACGAGCGAAATCCCATATACCGTCACCCCGGTTGAAAACGCGCGCAGTAACTGAAACAGGAGCGAAAGCAGCGTCCGGCTCCCGGGCCCGAAGCGCCGCCCCAGGTATTCGTATATCGAAACGACATGCCGGCTCCTGAAGAACGGCATCAGGAACATCATCACCCCGATCATGGCCAGCGGCACCGCGAGCTCGTATTGCAGCCAGAGCAGGCCGCCGACGGCCATGACAAAAGCCGGGGCGCCAAGCAGGCTGTTCGTGGAACACTGGGTGGCAAGAATGGAAATGGCTATCGCCCAGTGCCCTACCCGGTTGCCGCCAAGGAAGTAATCGTTCCCCGTCTTCTGGGTGCGGCCCAGCCACAACGCCAGGCCAACCATGCCGGCAAGATAACACGCAATAATGCCCCAGTCCAATGCGTTCATTATTGCTGTCCGCTCAATAGTCTCAACGCCATCTGGCGCTTGTCGTCATTGGCCAAATAAATCGTTTGAGTCGGGAAGGCAAAATCAATGCCCTCTTCATTAAATCGCTCAAGTATCCGCAGGTTGACACTTTCGCAAAACTGCATGTACTTCCAATAGTCCGGCGGATGATACCAGTAGATCATCATGATGTTAAGAGAGGTGTCATTGAAGCCATCGAAGTAAACACGCGGCGGAAAGTCGGCGTTCATTCCCTCGTGATTGGTTAAAATCTCCTCAATGATCGCAACAGCCATGCGCATCTTGGCCGGCGGCGTGTCATAGGTGACCGTGATGTTTGACAGACGCCGGATATACGGTCGCCTGCCGATGTTTCGGACGCTCTTGTTGACCATCTCCGAGTTCGGTATGGTCACCTGGTGCCCGTCCAGCGTGCGAATTCTTGTTGAGCGGAACCCGATGCTTTCCACCGGACCGTCAAAATTATCGACAACTATCCGCTCGCCGATCTCAAACGGCTTGTCCGTGAGGATTACGAGCGAACCGAAAAAATTCTTTATCGTATCCTGACCGGCAAGCGCTATGGCCAGACTGCCGACCCCAAGTCCGGCCAGGATTGTGGTGATGCTCCTTCCGCTGACCTGTTGGATTACATTTACAATCACCAGCACAAGGACCGTAATTCTTATGCTTTTCCCGACAAGCGGCGCAAGAACATCATCCACCTTGCTCTCGGTTTTGCTTGTAATGTCGGCAAGATACTGGTCAACGATGTCTACAAGCGAATAAAGGACATAGCCGATGACAACGGCGTTCAATATGCGGCCAATGGTCTCGGCAATGCTTTTGAGATCCGGGCCGAGATTCGAAAGCACAACAATGCCAAGCCACCAGCCCATGACAAAGGCCGCCATTACAACCGGCCGCGCAAGAACCTTAAACAGAAGGCCCGGCATCTTTTTTCCCCGCGACTGAACGGCCGCCCGCGCCATCAGCAGCCGTGCCAGCTTTCCCACAAAAAGAAAAAGCAGAATGGTTGCGAAGAAAGCCAGAATTCTCCAGAGCTCGTTACCGGCAATTGTTTTACTAAATAAAAACTCCACCATGAGCTGATGCATCCTTGCTATTGGGTTTTATTTCAATTCACCTTACCCCGATCAAGAATCATCGGCAAGGTTTAATTGCCATACGGCATACGCCTTTCCTTAGCGTCCAGCTCAATTCGCAGTTCACCCGCAATGCGCGAATGCGGCATTTCAGCCGAGACGTTGCCTGATTACAGGCGGAGGCCGGGGCATGACAAGCCCTAAGGCCGAGGCGCGCTTTCTCGCGCGCTTCATTGCTTCCCTTCCTGACGCGAACATGTTATATTTTCACAGTTTCTGGTGTTATAAGCCCGTCCAGAATAGACCAGACATGTCACGCTGCATAGATAGTTGTATGGGTTCTGAAAAGAGCACGGACTTTGTCCGGGCGGCGAGCCAAGTGCCGCAGAGCGCCCAAGGCTTTGGATT
>JAAZAB010000154.1 GCA_012514555.1 Lentisphaerota bacterium | reverse complement strand
TCATGATCGCCTCCGTGTTGAACAGCCTCGAAATCCCTTTTGCCTTCTGAAATGACGCCCGCAATTCTACTTGAACCAGTTTGGGAAACCTTGACAAAACAGTCAAAAACAAGCACGATTCAGGCATGGAAGCGCGCATAAAGGCATCTTCGGTTTTCACGGAGGACGAATCCTTTCCGCTGAGCGTCCGGCGCGTTGAAGACCACGAGGACTGCGGCGTGCACAGCCACGAGTTTCACGAGCTGGTCGTGATCCTGGCCGGGCGCGGGCGCCACATAACGGAGCGCAAGGCGTCGCCGCTCGAGGCCGGGGATGTGTTTCTCATCCGCGGCAACATGCGGCACGGGTACGGAGCGATGGACGGGACGACGCTGGTCAACATTCTCTTTGATCCCAAGCGCCTCAAGCTGCCCATGGCCCTGCTCCGGGATCTGCCCGGGTACCACGCGCTGTTCAGGCTGGACCCGCAGGTGAAGGAGCACGAGCGGATCAGGAGCCGGCTGCGCCTGTCGGAGGAGGAACTCGCGGAAGCGGCCGGGATGATAGTCCGTCTTCAGCGGGAGATGGAGCGCAGGAAGCCCGGCTACCGGTTCCTGGCCTGTGCGCATCTCATGTCGCTCATAGGCTTTCTTTCCCGCTGCTACGCGCATGCGCGGCGTAGCGCGGACCGCCCGCTCCTGCGCATTGGGGAAGTGTTGAGCCACATCGAGCAGCATTACGGCGGGGCGATCACCGTGCGGCATCTGACACGGGTGGCGCACATGTCGGAGAGCACCCTTACGCGCACCTTCCACCGCGTTCTCGGCCGATCTCCGATAGAGCACGTGATCCGCGTCAGGATCCAGCGCGCCGCGGAGATGCTTCAGCAGGGCGACGTGCGCGTAACCGAGGCCGCCTTCAAGTGCGGCTTCAGCGACAGCAACTACTTTTCGCGCCAGTTCAGGAAGGTGATGCGCACGAGCCCCCGCGTCTACCGCGCCCGGCACCGCGACCCGGCCTGGCGCGCCCTGGCGCGGCGCCCGGCTTGATTCCCCGGATGAGCGCCACGGTTCCTCCGCCCGGCGCGGCGATTTCCGTCTTGCCTGTCCCGGCCGCGGGGGATATTGTTGTATGAGCTTAGAAACCGGATATCCGATCCCGATAGCGATTTGGATTGGAGCGACCACCAAGTTGGTTATTGGATATTCTGTTTGCTTGTTCAAGAAACAAGGGGAACGCGATGATGGAGGACGATACCGCGAGAAGGGAATCCGAGCGGGCGCTGCGCCTGACTCAGCTTGCCATGGATCGCGGAGCGGACGCCCTGCTCTTTGTTGGTTCCGGCGGGCGCATTTGTTATGCGAACGAGACGGCCTGCTCGATGCTGCGGAAGTCACGCGCCGCGTTGCTTGCCATGACCGTCTTCGACCTTCTGCCCGGCCAGACGCCGGAACTCTGGGCGCAGACATGGCGGAAGTCCCGGGTTTCCGGTATTATCCGCTTTGAAGTCGAAAACGTGCAGGCCGGGGCCGCGTCGTTTCCGGCCGAAATCGTGTGCAATTACCTCCGCCTTGAAGAGCAGGAATTAATCTGCGTCGCCATCCGGGATGTTTCGGAAGAGCGGCGTTCGCGGAAGGCGCTTGCGGACAGCGAGCTGCGTTACCGGCACCTGGTGGAGTCGGTCACCGACTACATTTACACGGTGACAATCAGCGACGGGAAGGTGGTTTCCACGTCGCACGGGCCGGGCTGCGTGGCGGTCACTGGCTACGACTCGGAGGAGTACCGGAGGGATCCCTATCTTTGGGTCAACATGGTGCCCGGGAGCGACCGTCCGGCGGTGCTGGAGCAGGCGGCCATGCTGCTTTCCGGCGCGGCCGCGCGGCCGCTTGAGCACAGGATCGTGCACAAGGATGGCGGGATTCGGTGGGTCAAGAACACCCCCGTGCCGCGCCGTGACGACAACGGCAGGCTGGTTGGATATGACGGCCTGATCTCCGATATAACCGCGAAGCGCCTGGCCGAGGAGGAAATGCGCGCGCTCAACCTGCACCTCCTGGCGGCAAACAGGGAAAAGGAAGTCCTGATGAAGGAGCTTCACCACCGCGTCAAGAACAACCTCCAGGTCATATCCAGCCTGCTGAAGCTTCAGTCCAACGCCGTAAAGGACTCGCGCGTTGTCGATCTGCTCGGGGAATGCCGGGCCAGGATCAAAACGATGGCCCTGGTTCACGAAAAGATGTACCAGTCGCGGAGCCTGTCGGAAGTGGACATGGGCGAGTACCTTCGCTCGCTCGGCGGTCACCTGTTCAACATGTTCGGCGTCAAGACCGGCCGCATCAGGCTGAAGGTTGTGGCGGACGCGGTTGCGCTGAGCCTTGACAAGGCGATACCGTGCAGCCTCCTGGTCAACGAGTTGATCTCGAACGCCTTGAAATATGCGTTTCCGGACGACCGCTCCGGCGAGATCGGCGTCGCCCTGCGCGTGCCGGAGCCGAACCGGATCCGGATCGAAGTGAGCGATAACGGAGTCGGCTTTCCGGAGGGCCTGGATTTCAGGAACACGGCTTCGCTGGGCATGCAGCTGGTGCTGACCTTTGTCGAACAGCTTGGGGGCGAGATCGAGATGGCCCGGAATCAGGGCACCTCGTTTGTCATAACGTTCCAGCCCGGTCTTCCGGCGGCGGGGGAGCGCCTTCCGCCTGCGGCTCCGGCGTGAGCTCAATGTTGTCGATCAGGCGGGTCGCGCCCAGCCGCACGGCCAGCGCCGCCAGCGCGGGGCGCCGGACCACGGCGGCAGGCTCAAAGCTTTCGGCGTCCACGATTTCCACGTATTCGACGGCAGCTCCGGGCGTTTCGGCGATCCTGCGGCCGATGATCGCCTTCAGCGCGGCTCCGCCGCGCTCGCCTGCTTCAAAGGCGGCCCGGGCGGCCTGGAGCGCGGAGTGGAGGCAGGTCGCTTTCTTCCGGTCCGGGCCCGACAGGTAGCGGTTGCGCGAGCTCATGGCCAGCCCGTCGCCTTCGCGCACAGTGGGCGCGACTACGATCTCGACCGGGAAGTTGAGGTCGCGCGCCATCTGGCGGATGAGGCGCGCCTGCTGTGCATCCTTGCGGCCGAAAACAGCCAGGTCCGGCCGGCAGAGATTGAACAGCTTGGTCACGACGGTCAGCACGCCTTTGAAATGGCCGGGCCTTGACGAGCCGCACAGGCCGCGCGAAATGCGGCCCTCATCCACGAAAACCGAGGCGTCCGGGGCGTACATGTCCTCCGGCGCCGGGGCGAAAAGAATGTGGACGCCCGCGCCGCGGCATAGCGCGGCGTCGTGCTCGAAAGGGCGGGGGTAGCGCGCGAAATCCTCGCCCGGCCCGAACTGGGCCGGATTGACGAACAGGCTCACGATGACGCGGTCGGCCCGCCGCGCCGCCTCGCGGACGAGCGAGAGATGGCCCTCGTGCAGGCAGCCCATGGTCGGGACGAGGGCAAGCTTGAGGCCGTTCCTGCGAAGGCCCATGGCGCTGCGCTGCATTTCGGACGGATCGGTCAGTATCAGCATGGAGTTCCCGTTCACTGGTCAGTAGGCGTGTTCGGGGCCGGGGAACCGGCGTTCCGCCACGTCGTCGCGATAGGCGTCCAGGGCGCGGCGGATGGCCGAGTCGAGGTCCGCGTAAGCCTTGACGAAGCGCGGCTTGACGCCGCTTTCAAAGCCCAGGAGATCGTGGAGCACGAGTATCTGGCCGTCGCAGTGGGGCCCGGCGCCGATGCCGATGGTCGGGATTGAGATGGACTCCGTGACCTCGCGCCCAATGGCGGCCGGCACGCACTCGATCACGACCGCGAAGGCGCCCGCGCGCTCGAGGGCCTGCGCGTCCTTGAGAATCTGTTCGACTTCGGCCGGCTTCCGGCCCTGGACTTTGTATCCGCCCAGCGCCCGGATGCTTTGAGGGGTGAGGCCGATGTGGCCCAGAACCGGAATGCCGTTGCGCACCAGCCGGTCCACCAGTGGCTCACGGATCTCGCCGCCCTCGATTTTCACCGCCCCGGCGCCTGCTTCCTTCAGGAAGCGGCCAGCGTTTTCGACGGCCTGGTCCGGCGATCCCTGGAAGGACATGAAAGGCATGTCGCCCACCACCAGCGCCGCGGCCGCGCCCCTTGACACCGCGGCGGTATGGTGCAGCATTTCAGCCATGGTGACCGGAATGGTGCTGGAATATCCAAGCATGGCCATGCCCAGTGAGTCGCCAACGAGGATCAGCGGGATGCCGGCGGCGTCCACGAGGCGCGCCATGGCGTAATCGTAAGCGGTCGAACAGGCGAAGGGCGCCTGGCCCTTGAGGGATTTGACCCGCTCGGCCGACCAACGGGTTGCGTTCATGTTTTCTCCTGGCGCTGTTCAGGACAGCGCGCATTTCCTTTTAGTGACGCGGCTCACCAGTCGCGGGCGAACTCCCGCGCCCGGGCCGGGTCCCGGAGCGAGCGCAGAACTTCGGATACTGTACGGGATTGGCCCGGTATGATCAACTCCGGACGCACGCTGGCCAGCGGCGCAAGCACGAACCGCCGCCCGGCCCAGCGCGGGTGGGGCACGACGAGTTCGGGAGTGTCGACCCGGAGCCGGCCCGCGTAGATAAAGTCAATGTCAATCCGGCGCGGCGCGTTTTTTTCGGCGGCGCGCGCCCGGCCCATTTCAAGCTCTATGCGCATTGTGTGCCCGTGCAGCTCCGGCGGCTGCATCCGGCATTCCAGGATGAGCACGGCGTTAAGAAAGGGGAGCGCGCTGAACTCCTCCGGAACGCCGACGGGATCGGTGTCATAAACTGGGGATTGCGCCAGGAGCATTACGCCGGGAAGCGCGAGCAAGCGGGAACGGGCTTCGCGCAGGCGCGCCAGGCGGTCGCCCATATTGCTTCCAAGGGCCAGCCCGACTTCCATGGCAGTCAATCCTTCAACCCGAGCACGTCCTGCATCGAGTAGAGGCCGGCGGGTTGAGCGGCGGCCCACGCCGCGGCCTTGAGCGCGCCTGACGCGAAGCATTCGCGGCTGCTCGCCCTGTGCGTCAGCTCGATTCGTTCGCCGTCCTCGGCGAAAATAACGGTGTGGTCGCCCACGACATCCCCGCCGCGAACGGAGTGGATGCCGATCTGCGCTTCCGGCCGCCCGCCGGAGAGACCCCTGCGGCCGTAAACGGCTGAAGCCTTGAGGTCCAGCCCGGCGCCTTCGGCCGCGGCCTGCGCGAGCCTCAACGCCGACCCGCTGGGCGAATCCTTCTTGTGCCGGTGGTGAGTTTCGATGATTTCAATGTCGTAATGTTCGAGATTGCGGGCGGCCTGGCGGACAAGTGAAAAAAGAAGGTTCATGCCGAGGCTCATGTTGGCGGACCAGACCAGCGGAATTGTCAGGGCCGCCGTGCGTACGATAGCGGCCTGGCCGTCATCGAGGCCGGTTGTGCCTATGACCATGGGCTTGCGGCATTCGGCGGCGAGCCGGGCGTGTTCCGCGGCCGCGCCGGGCGCGCTGAAATCAACGGCCGCGTCCGCGGCTTTCAAGGCGTTGAGCGCATCGGCGTCAATCTTGATCCCGATTTCGCCGATTCCCGCCGGCACGCCAGCATCCCGGCCGAGCGCCGGGCATTCGGCAGCTTCAACGGCCGCCGCCAACCGGATGTCGGGAAACCGGAGTGATGCGCGGATGACAGCCTGACCCATGCGGCCCGCGCTGCCGAAGACAGCCAGTTTGATCATGGCCTGAGCGTCTCTTGCAGGGTTTTGGCCAGCTTTTCCCGGTTTCCGGGAGTCATTTCGCAGAGCGGCATGCGGTAGGTTTCTTCGATCAGCCCGCGCATGGCCATGGCGGCCTTGATCGGAATGGGGTTCGTTTCAAGGAACATGGCTTCGAACAGCGAAAAATATTTCCTGTGCAATGCCGCCGCCTCGGCCCATCGTCCGGCCAGGGCGTGGTGCACCATGCCGGCCACCGCATCCGGCGCCACGTTCGCGGCCACGCTTATGACGCCACTGGCGCCCGCGATCATCATGGGCAGGGTCAGCGGGTCGTCGCCGGACAGCACGGTAAGGTCGCACCCGCCGGCGATCCGGCTCACGCGCGTAACGCTGCCGGCTGCCTCCTTGACCGCCGCGATTTTCGGGTGCCGGGCCAGGCGGAAAACGGTTTCCAGCGCTATTTCGAGGCCGCACCGGCCGGGAATGTTGTAAAGCACGATCGGCAGGCCGATGTCGGCAACCATGCTGAAATGCCGGTAAAGCCCTTCCTGGGTGGGCTTGTTGTAATAAGGGGTCACCTGCAGCGAGCCGTCGGCTCCGGCGCCCGCGGCGAATCTGGTCAGCTCGACGGCTTCCGACGTCGAGTTGGCGCCTGTTCCGGCGATCACCTTGATCCTGCCCGCGGCCGCCTTGATGGCGGTTTCTATCACAAGCTTGTGCTCGGAGAAATCCAGGGTCGGCGATTCCCCCGTTGTGCCGACCGGCACGATGCCGTCAATGCCGGCGGCGACCTGAAGCTCGATCAGCTCGCGTAGCTTGCCATAGTCCACCTGGCCCTTGCGGTCGAATGGCGTTACGATTGCCGTGTATGCGCCTTCAAACATTTGCTGATCCCCCTGCATTGTTCATCCAGGGCTCATCAAATACCAGTCAGGGCCGCGCTTGTCAAAGACAAAGTGCTCGCTATTTACCCGGCCGGAAAACGCCGCGCCTGATCCGCGCATGCCGCCCGGGTCAGCGGCCGCCGCCGGAATCCTCGCGCGCTCCGGCGCAGAAAACGAGATTGAGAATCATGGCCATTAGCGTTGCCAGCGTCAGGCTGGACTGGAAGAACGGATGAAGCCAGGCCGGGAGGCCCGCGAAGAGTTGCGGCGCCAGGTCCACGCTGAAGCTGAAGCACAGCGAAATGCCGATGACAAACGATTCCGCGAGGGTCATCGGCTTGACGCACAGCAGCTGGAACCCCGCGACCAGCATGTAGCAGCTGGCATACACGAGGCAGGCGCCCATGACGGGATCGGGCATGAGCACGACCATGGCTGCGATTTTCGGGAAAAAGGACAGCGCGACCATCTGCACGCCGACGGCAAAAAGGATGACCCGGCTGGTGGCGCCAAGGGAAATCGAGAGCCCGACGTTGCTGGACGAGGTGGACATGCCGAGCCCGCCGGCCAGCCCGGAGCAGAGGTTGCCCAGGCCGATGGCCATCACGCCTTTGCCGACCGGCTTCAGGTCGGGGCTGGTCCAGGCCGGGTCGTTGATTTTCTGGCACATGGAAAGGTCGCCGACGCTCTTCAGCGTTGAGGAAAGCGTGGCGATCAGGAACGGGACGATCATGAGAGGGTCAAATTTCCAGCCGAAATGACCCGGGCGCGGCCAGTCAAACCAGGGCTCGCGCGAAATCATTTCAAGCGCTTCATGGCCCAGCAGTCCGGACGCGATCGCCGTCGTGTAGCCGGCTGCCAGCCCCATAAGAACGGAGTAGAGGCGCAGCCGCCCCTTGACCCATACAGTAGGGATCATCATTGCGGCCAGCGCGGCAAGAGCCACGAACACGGATAAGCGCCGTTCCGACGGAGTGCTGCAGCCTGCGCCCAAAAACCGCGGAACGGAAACGACGACCGCCTCGAAACCGACCATGAGCACGACAAGGCCTATCACATGCGTTGGGAAAAGCGTCCGCAAGCGGCTGATGAAGCGGGAGAGCAGTGTTTCGAACACGCCGACCATCAGCAGCATGCCGCTTACCAGGGCGATTCCCCCGGCCTTTGCGGCCGCCATCGAGGCGCCGATATAGGCCGGCCCGCAGATGGCCGGGCAAAGATAGCCCGAGCCAATCCCACCCCGGCGAATGCCCTGGAGGATTGATGTAAGCCCCATCGTGAGAAGCGCCAGGCGCACGAGGATGCCGGCGTCTTCAAAGGATGCTTTCGCCGTGTTGGCGATCATGACGACTATGACGAGCGCAATGGTCATCACCGATATGTGCTGGAATCCCAGCAGCATCAGGACAGGCAGTGGCGGCCGGTCCTCGGCGCCGTAAATCAGGTTCGGCGGCTTTGCGGGCGGCGCATTCGGGTTGGCTTCAGGTTGTGTCATGACATGCTGCCGCCGGTATATTGGAGCGTGAATGGGAGATGTATGTCCGCTTTCATTTTCCAGGGGAGCATTCGGCGGGCCTCCGGGCGCGGATTCGGAAAACAAGGCTCAGGCACAGGGCGAGCAGGATTGAAAGGTTCAGGCGGTCGGTCACTTGCGAATGCCCCCCGGGGAAAAGGCCGGGCAGCAGGTCGGCGCAGAATCCGAACGTGATGGCGATGCCGAGAACAAATGTTTTCCGGGCGTCAAATGTCTGGGCAGTGAGCAGCCGGAACGCGAGGACCAGCATGAATGAGATCGAGTACAGGAGGCAGGCGCCCATGACGGGCATGGGCATGGAGATGAGCACGGACGTCAGCCTTGGGGAAAAGCCAAGGAGAAGGAGCCCCGCGCTCAGGACAAATGCCAGACGCCGCCCGGCTACTCCGGTTGCGAGCGACAAGCCCACGTTGCCGGCGGAGGCTGAAACGCCCAGGCCTCCGGCCAGCCCGGAAAACGCATTGCCGAGCCCGACCGCCAGAACGCCGTTCGATATGGGCTCGGCCCTGGCGGGGACGGCCTCCGCCTCGCCGGCGACCTGGCGGCTGGCGATCAGGCAGGCGCAGGCTTTAAGGGCGGAAATCAGGGCGGCCAGGGCGCAGGGCAGAAGGAGCGCCGGCTTGAAGGCCAAGCCCGCGCGCCCGAAGAAGGGAACCTCGAAGAGCGCCGGCGTCCCGGAAACGGTGAACAGCGGCGCCCGCACGTTGAACAGCCATGCCAGCGCCATGCCGGCGGCCAGGCCGATGAGCATCGAATAGCGCCGCCATAACCCGGACCCGCGCACGCTCAGGAGCGACATTATCAGGAGCGTGATGATGGCCACGGCCAGCGTGGGCAGGTGGATTTGTGCGCCCGGTTGCGGGCAGCCCAGGAAAACCGGAGCCGCGAACGTCACTCCCGTTATGCCTATCATCAGGACAACAACGCCCATCAGGTCGGCGGATAGCAGGAATCGCAGGCGATGCAGAACCTGCGAAACGAGAACCTGGATGAGCCCGGCAGTCAGCAGCATGCCCGATAGGAGGGCCAGGCCGCCCTCCTTGACCGACAGCAGCGCGAGGCTGAAAAACGAGGGACCAGTGACGGCCGGACAAAACAAGCCTGCCCCAAGCTTGCCGTATTTCAGCGCGGTCAGAAAGGTTACCAGGCCCATGGCAATGAACGAGGTTTGGATCAGTCGCATGGCATCGGCGTCAGGCATGCCGGCGTGGCGGATCAGGAGCGCGGGAAACGCAAAGCTGACGGCATAGAGGGCCGCGTGCTCCAATGCGGCCAGCATGGCTGCCGGAATGCCCGGCGACAGGTTTGCCGCGTCCCGGGCGGTCGTTTCGCTTGCCGAAGAAGCGCTCACTGCGAATCATTGTCCAGGCGAAAGCGCCGATGCGCAACTGGTCATGCCGATGCGCGGCATGGTTCAGCCGCGGCTGTTTTCAAACGCAAAAACGCAAAACCCGGGTTCAACGGAATAAAGGAAGCCTATGCGCCATTGGCGCAGGATGCAAGATTTTGTTTTGCCCGCGGCGATCCGCTCCTTCCGGAACGCCTTGGCGCCGGGCTGAAAAAAACAGGATGGACAAACAAAAACATGCAGGGTAGAGTGCGCAATCATGCTGGCCCGCTTTGGCTTGCTCACATTCGAATGGAAACAGGAAAATCATGGCACTTAAAGAAATCCAGCCCCCTCCGCCAGAAGCGCTGTTGAGCGGGCCATCGCCCGCGGAAATTGCCGTGATGGCCGACCTCACGCCATGCGGAACATTTGGCGAGGAATGGCTGGTTGTCACCGCGGACCGTTTTCGCGTCTACCCCTCGAGGGACAGCGCGGTTCCGCGCGTGGATGTTCCCCTGGACTCCATAGACGACGCCGCGACCGAGGGGCTGACCGGGTGCGGCGCGCTTCTCCTGACCCGCGGCGGCGAGACCGTCGAGGCGCTGCGCTACAGCAATGCACACCAGAAGAAGTTCGCGCGGATAGCCAGGTATTTGAGGGACGGGGTCAAATACCGCAAGGACATCAAGGAAGGCAGGGAGGCAAAGGCGCCACCGTGCATTGAAGAGGACCAGGGTGAACAGAGGCGATGCCCGAAATGCCGCCTGCTGCTCGCCGAAGGCAGCAAGGTCTGCCCCGCCTGCCTTAACAAGGGCAGGGTGCTCCTCCGAATGCTCAAATATCTCAGGCCCTACTGGAAGGAAGTTCTTTTCGTCTGGATCGCCATGTTTGCCGGCCTGGCGGCAGGGCTTGTTCCGCCCTACCTCACGCGGCCGCTCATGGACCGCGTGCTGGCGCCCGCGGGCGGCGCGGCGCCGCTGGCCGATCGCCTGCGGCTGCTCGGCCTGCTGGTGCTGGGGTTGCTCGGCGCCCTGGTCTTGAGCCAGGCGATCGGCATATTGCGGCAGAGAATCGTGGTCCGCCTGGGCGTGCGGGTTTCGCACGACATGCGGGTCCAGCTTTATTCCCACTTGCAGTGGCTTTCGCTGCGCTTCTTCCAGAAGCGGCCCGTGGGCGGGATACTGACGCGGGTCATTAGCGACACAATGTCCCTCGAGCAGGTGCTCGTGGACGGCATTCAGCACTTCGTGGTGAACATTCTCACGCTTCTGGGAATCGGCGTCGTGCTCTTCGCGATGAACTGGAAGCTGACGCTTGTCGTGCTGGTTCCCGTGCCGGTTGTCCTTCTGATTTCGCGCCTTTTCTGGGAGCGCGTGCACAGCCTGTGGCATCGTTACTGGCATTACCGCTCGCGGCTTTCGGCAACGGTCAACGACGCCATCTCGGGCATCCGCGTGGTCAAGGCCTTTGCCAAGGAGGATGAGGAGATCGTCCGGTTCCGGCAAAACAGCCACGCCCTCCTGCGTGCCGACAGCGCGGCTGAACAGACATGGTCCACCTTCTTTCCCATTTTGTGGTTCTTCATCAGCACCGGCTCGCTGCTCGTATGGTATTTCGGGGGCCGGTCGGTGCTTGGCGGCACGATAACGCTGGGAACGCTCATGACTTTCCAGGCATATCTGGCGATGTTCTATGGCCCGCTCCAGTTCCTGAGCCGGATCGCGGATTACCTGGCCCGCGCGCTCACGTCCGCCGAGCGTGTGTTCGAGATTCTTGACAGCGAGCCGGAAGTGCGGGAGCGCGGCGACGCGGTCCGGATACCGGAGCTTAAGGGCCGGGTTGAACTCAGGAACGTGACCTTCGGATACGAGGCGCACAAGGTCGTGCTGCATAATCTCAACCTGGATGTCAGGCAGGGGGAAATGATCGGGCTGGTGGGCCGCAGCGGCGCGGGCAAAACCACGATCATCAACCTGATCTGCCGGTTCTATGACACGCTGGAAGGCGAAATTCTCATTGACGGGATCGACATACGGAACATCCGGCAGAAGGACCTCAGGTCCCAGATCGGGGTCGTGCTCCAGGACACGTTCCTGTTCAACGGGACCATTGCGGAGAACATCGCCTATGCCCGGCCGGGCGCCGCTCTCGGCGACGTGATCGCCGCGGCAAAGGCCGCCAACGCCCATGATTTCATCGTTCAAAAGACCGACGGCTACGACACCAAGGTCGGAGAACGGGGCCAGTCAGTTTCGGCCGGCGAGCGGCAGAGGATTTCCATAGCGCGCGCCATCCTGCACAATCCGAAAATCCTGATACTCGACGAGGCCACGGCCGCGGTGGATATCGACACCGAGCGCCAGATACAGGAGGCGATCAAACGCCTGGTCTGCGGGCGCACCACGTTTGCCATAGCGCACAGGCTGAGCACACTGCGGAACGCCGACCGGCTGCTTGTGATCAAGGAGGGCAAGATCGCCGAAATGGGAACGCATGAGCAGCTCCTCGGCAATAAGGACGGAGAGTTTGCGCGCATGGCTGAAATGTACAGGGAACTCTCTTCCGTGGTGGAGGTGACATGATGAGCGCTTCCGAAACATCTCAGCCCATCGCGCCGGCCACGCCGATGTCGCTCGAGGAGGCGTCCCAAATCCGCTTCCTGGATCCGAAGAAACTCAGGTTCTCCCGGGCCGGCGCGGTCCTGCGGTTGACCGTGGACGGCGAATGCTCTTACCTGAAGGCGGGCGTTTTCCGCGTTTTTCCGCTGACCAGCCCGGACAGCTATCTGAGCGTCAGGGACGGCCGCGGCAGCGAAGTCGGAATCGTACGGTCGTTGGACGGCATGGACCCCGGCAGCCGCCGGCTGGTGGAGGAAGAGCTCGGCCGGCGCTATTTCATGCCCGCGATCAGGCGGATTCAAAAGGTTGTAGAACGCTTCGGCGTGGTCGAATGGCACGTGGATACCGATCGCGGCCCGTGCCGGTTCACAACCAGGGATCTCCGGGAAAACGTTCTCAGGCTGGGCCCCTCGCGCTACATCATTTCCGACGTTGACGACAACCGCTTCGAGGTGCCCGACTCTTCGCGGCTC
>JAAZAB010000153.1 GCA_012514555.1 Lentisphaerota bacterium | reverse complement strand
GTTATATCCGGGGATTGCGGGCGCGCATGGGACTGACCGTGGATTTGCGCTGGGAGAACAACGCGCTGACCGGCGCGGACATCGCATCGGCACGGGGCGGAACCTTTCTTATCAGGCACGCAAGCGCCTCTGCGTCAATCAGACTGGCCCCTGGCCAGGCCGCGCGCCTTGACGGAGCGCTGCATTCGACTGCTGAACCCTGAACCCCGAACGTTGACCCCCGAGCCCTGTCCTCTTAAGCAGTCACAAAGAAACGAACAGTGAATCTGAATGGGACATGGCGATTGACCGGCATTCCGCCCGATGGCGGGGAACATCTGAAGCTGGCCGGCGCAGTGCCCGGCCATGTGCACGTTGATTTGTTGCGCGCCGGGCAGATTCCCGATCCTTTCTGGCGCGACCAGGCCGAGGCCTGCCAGTGGGTGGAAAAATGGGACTGGGTCTACGAGCGCGAGTTCACGCTGGATTCAGCCTGGCCCCGATCCTGGGCCGCGCTCGAGTTCGGGGGGCTGGACACGTTTGCGGCTGTTTTCCTGAACGGGCAGGAGGTCGGGCGCACGGCCAATATGTTCATCCCGCACCGGTTTGAGGTCGGGCCCCTGCTGAAGCCGGGCCGCAACCGGCTGGTTGTTCATTTCGACAGCATCTGGAAGCATGTTGCCGGGAAGCCTCCTGAACACGAGTGCGCGTTTGGCACTCCCGAGCGCATCTACGTGCGACGCATGCAGTGCACCTTCCGCTGGGACTGGGTGAACCGTTTCGTGAGCTGCGGAATATGGAAGCCGGTCAGGCTTGCCGGTTATGACAGGGCGCGGATCAGCGACGCGTTTGTCCGGACACTGCGGATCGAGAGGCCGGGCGGGGCTGCCGCCGAAAGCGCCGATCTGCTTGTCGGGCTCGAAACGGAGCAGAGGACCGGCGCGGCGATCACCGCAAAAGCCGAAATCTTTGCGCCCGGGTGCAAACAGCCTGCATGGACGACGTCCGGTGAAATTCCCGCCGGGCAGGCATCATGGCGAGCGCGCCTGGAAGCGCCAAAACTCTGGTGGCCGAACGGCTGCGGCAGGCAGCCTCTTTACACCTTGCGGTGCGCGCTGGCCGCCCGGGACGGGACAGTTCTTGATTCGCGGGAACTGCGGTTTGGCATTCGCACGCTGGAGATCGAGCAGCAGGATGACGCGCCCGGCAGCCCCGAGGAGGCGCGCACCCGCGAGCTGCGCGTCATTCACAAGGCGCTCGAGGCCGGCAACGGCGATGCGCCGGGCCGCAGCTTCATAGTCCGCGTGAACGGGAAGCGCATCTTCTGCCGCGGCGGCAACTGGGTGCCGTGCGATCCGTGGCCATCCCGGGTGACTCGCGGCTGGTACGAGCGGCTCCTGCGCCTGGCGCGCGATGGCAGCGTCAATTGCCTGCGGGGATGGGGGGGCGGCATATACGAGCCGGACGCCTTTTGGGATTGCTGCGACCGCATGGGCATCCTGGTCTGCCAGGATTTCCAGATGGCGTGCGCGCGGTATCCCCAGGACGATCCCGAATTCCGAGCCGAAATAAGCAGGGAGATCCCCGCCGCCATCCGCATGCTGCGCAACCACCCGTCGCTGGCATGGTGGAGCGGGGACAACGAAAGCGGAATGGATTTCGACTGGGACGCCGGGGACTGCTGGGGGCACAAGGTCGTCGGGGAAATCACGGCGCCCGCATTGCGCGAACTGGACCCTGGGCGCCCGTTTTTCCCAACCAGCCCTTTCGGCGGCCGCGGAAACACCTGCATGACGATCGGCGATGTCCACACTTCCGCCATGCCCACTGGCGGCAGGATCATGGAAATGGACTGGGAACACTACCGGACCTGGATTGACAACGCCGTGGGCCGCTTCAACAGCGAATCGGGCACGATCGGGTCTCCGGGCATGTTCTCCCTGCGCCGGTTCATGGCGGCTGAAGATATCGCCGATCCCGCCGGACCTGTGTGGTACTATCATACGAAAGACAATCCGTACAGCGACACGCGCCTGTTCGATGCCCAGCGGATGGCGGCGGAAAAACTCTTCGGCCCGGCCGATAACTTTGAACAGCGCGTGAGGCATCTCGAACATATCCAGCACGAATGGGTGCGCCATTCCATGGAAGCCGCCCGGCGCAGAAAATGGTATTGCGCCGGATTGCTGTTCTGGATGTTCAATGACTGCTGGCCGGCGACAGGCTGGAGCCTCGTGGATTATTACGGCGCGCCCAAGGCAGGCTGGTATGCCATGCGGCGGGCCGGCCGGCCTGTCATCGCGTCGATAGAGGACGCCGGCGATTCCTTCCGAATCTGGGCCTGCAACGACACCCTGTCGCCTGTTAAAGGCAGGATGTCCCTTCGCATCCAGGGCTGGTCCGGACCGCCCATATGGGAGCAGGCAGTTCCTGTCCGCATGCCGGAAAACAGCTCCATCGTCGCGGCCCGGCTCCTGAAAGCCGGCCTGCCGCCGGTGGGCCTGGATGCCGTGCTGGTCGCTGACTTGAAGGCGGGAAAACATGCTGACAGGGCGTGGCATTATGCCGGGCTGCCCTTCCAGATGGCGCCGCCGCCCGTCAAGCTGGCTGTGCGCCGCGAACCGCGCAAAGGAAGGAGGGAGGCCATTGTCATCAAGGCCGAATCCTATGCGCGGGTGGTCACCCTGGAGGCAGGCATTGATTTTTCCGACAACTATTTTGACTTGCTTCCCGGCGAAGAACGCCGCATTGAATGGATCGCGCGGCCGGAGGCCGGGCCGATCCCGATCCGCTGCTGGAACGGTATCGGGGAGGTTGAAGAGCCCGCCTGCAGCGCTGTGGGCAGTCTGCGGCCGCGGAGGGGCAAGGAAACAGTCTGGTATTGATTCTGGCGTAAAAACTCGGAGGTTCAGCGCCATGATATATGTCAACCATGTCGGCTTTCTGCCGTGGAGCGCGAAACACTGCGTCATTGTCAATCCGCCCGAAATCGAGTTTGCCGTAAGCAACGACCTGTGGGGTCCGAACATCGTTCACCGCGGACAATTGAGGCGGGTCAGCGCCGAGCTGGGCGACGCCTGGGTGGGCGATTTCAGCGCTGTCCGGGATGACGGCACATACGAGGTCTTTTGCGGCAACATGAAATCGCGGCCGTTCTCAATTCACAAGGAGATTTACGACCAGCCGCTGCGGACGCTCTTCAATTACTATCCCACCCAGCGGTGCGGCGACAGCCTGACCGGCTGGAACGCGCCATGCCACCTGCAGGACGCCCGG
>JAAZAB010000152.1 GCA_012514555.1 Lentisphaerota bacterium | reverse complement strand
CGTGGCGCGCTACAGAAGAGGACGGCGGCATTCCGACTGGAGGGCGGACGGCCCCGGCCGCCGGAGAAAACAGGATGCAGATATATCTCGCGCAGGGGCGCAGAGAAGGTGAAGGGTTCAGGGGACAGGTAAGTCATTCGCGGGAGACATGCCTTGCGAGGAAAAGCGCGCCACGGCGTGGCGCGCTACAGAAGAGGACGGCGGCATTCCGACTGGAGGGCGGACGGCCCCGGCCGCCGAAGAAAACAGGATGCAGATATATCTCGCGCAGGGGCGCAGAGAAGGTGAAGGGTTCAGGGGACAGGCAAGTCATTCGCGGGAGACATGCCTTGCGAGGAAAAGCGCGCCACGGCGTGGCTCGGCTACACTGCCGGGCGGCCGGGACGGCCGCGCTCCCAGGGGGCGACGCCAGCGCGCCACACCGTGGCGCGCTACACTGCCGAGCGGCCGGGACGGCCGCGCTCCCAGGGGGCTGATTCTTCTGGATTCCGAATTCTGAATTCTGACTCCTGAATTCTGTCTTCTGTTTTCGAGGACGAGGACGAAACACACGGAAATTTCATTACGAGCATTGACGCGGGGTTGTCATTCCGCTATAAGTGAGGGTTTTCGCGCCCCTTTCGCGGGCCGGGACTGTACGTTACGAAAGCGTCAAAAAAACACCAGGAGGACGAAATGGCGATCAAAGTCGGCATCAACGGGTTCGGGCGCATCGGGCGCATGGCGTTCCAGGCCATTTGCGACAAAGGTTTGCTGGGCAAAACCATTGACGTGGTGGCGGTGGTTGACGTTTCAACGGACGCGAAATATTTCGCGTACCAGATGAAATACGATTCCGTTCACGGCAAGTTCAAGCACAAGGTTTCGACCGAAAAGAGCGACGCTTCCATGGAAGCCGACGATGTCCTGGTTGTGAACGGGTGCAGGATCAGGTGCGTCATGGCGACCAAGACCCCGGACCAGCTGCCCTGGAAGGCGCTGGGCGTGGATTACGTCCTTGAAGCGACGGGGCTTTTCACGGCTTCCGACAAGGCCGCCGGGCACCTGGCCGCGGGCGCCAGGAAAGTCATTCTTTCGGCCCCGGGCAAGGGCGAGGTCAAGACGATTGTCATGGGCGTGAACGAGAAGGAGTATGACAGCGCGAAGCACAACATCGTGTCGAACGCGTCCTGCACAACGAACTGCCTGGCGCCCCTGGTGCACGTGCTGCTCAAGGAGGGGATAGGCGTGGAGACCGGGCTGATGACCACGATCCACTCCTACACGGCCACGCAGAAAACCGTGGACGGCCCGTCGAAAAAGGACTGGCGCGGCGGCCGCGCCGCAGCAATCAACATCATTCCGTCCACGACCGGCGCGGCCAAGGCTGTGGGCGAGTGCCTGCCGGCGGTCAAGGGCAAAATGACGGGCATGTCGTTCCGCGTGCCGACGGCGGACGTCTCGGTGGTGGACCTGACATTCCGGTCCGCGCGCGACAGCTCCATCGAGGAAATCGACGCGGCGCTGAAGAACGCGTCCAAGACCTACCTGAAAGACATCCTGGGCGTTGCCGACGAGGAGGTCGTTTCCACGGACTTCATTCACGACGCGCGCTCCTCGATCTACGATTCGCTGGCGACCCTGCAGAACAACCTGAAAGGCGAGAAGCGCTTCTTCAAGGTGGTGTCGTGGTACGATAACGAGTGGGGCTATTCCAACCGCGTGGTGGACCTGATCCTTTTCATGGCCGGGAAAGACGGCTTGAAATAAATCAGGGATCAGGGGCAGGGTTCAGGGCTCAGGATTCATACGGATTCTGAATTCTGTCTTCTGACTACCATTCGTCTTTGAGGGAGGGAATACGATGGCAAAGATGACGCTTAGGGACACCGGGCTCAGGGGCAGGCGGGTGCTGATGCGCGTGGATTTCAACGTGCCGATCCAGGGCGGAAAAGTTGCCGACGACACCCGGATCTCGGCCGCCATGGAGTCAATCCGCTACGTTCTGGACAAAGGCGGGTCGCTGGTGCTGATGAGCCATCTTGGCAGGCCGGAGGGCAAGCCGGAGCCGAAGTATTCCCTCAAGCCAGCGGCGGACAGGCTCTCGCAGCTCTTGGGCAAGCCGGTTGGCTTTGCGCCCGACTGCGCGGGCGAGCAGGCGCTGAAGATGGCACAGGCGCTGCAGCCTGGCGGCGTGCTTCTGCTGGAGAACCTGAGGTTCCACCCTGAAGAGGAAGGCAAGCCCGCGCTGCCCAAGGATGCGCCCGAGGACGCCAGGAAGGCGGCCAAGGCCGAAATGAAGAAGCGGCAGAAGGAGTTTGCCGCCAAGCTGGCGCGGCTGGGCGACGTGTACGCCAACGACGCATTCGGAACGGCGCACCGGGCGCACGCCTCGATTTGCGCGGTCGCGGAGCATTTCAAGGAAAGGCTCAGCGGGTTCCTCATGGAAAAGGAAATACGCTACCTTGGCCAGGCCCTGCAAAGCCCGGCAAAACCGTTTGTCGCCATCCTCGGCGGCGCCAAGATCAGCGACAAGATCGAGGTGCTCAACCACCTGATGGACAAGGCTGACGCGTTCCTGATCGGCGGCGGCATGGCCTACACGTTCTACAAGGCCAAAGGCCTTCCGATCGGCAAATCCCTGCTCGAGCCCGACAAGCTGGACGTGGCCCGCGAAATACTCGGCAAGGCCGAAAAAGCCGGGGTCAAGTTCCTGCTGCCCGTGGACAACGTGGTTGCCGACGCGTTCAGCGCCGAGGCCAATCGAAAAGTCGCGGGCGAATCCGGAATCGAGGACGGGTGGATGGCCCTGGACATCGGCCCTGAAACCGTAAAGCTTTTCTCGGCCGAGATCGGGCTCGCGAAAACCATTGTCTGGAACGGCCCGATGGGCTGTTTCGAAATGGCGCCGTTCGCGGCCGGGACAATGGCCGTTGTCAAGGCTGTCGCGGAGAACCGCGGCTGCACGAGCATCGTCGGCGGCGGTGACAGCGTCAGCGCCGTGAACAAGAGCGGGCTTTCCGGCAGCATTACGCACATCAGCACGGGCGGCGGCGCGAGCCTCGAGTTCCTGGAAGGAAAGGAACTGCCGGGCGTCAAGGCGCTTTCGGACAAGGCCTGAGCGCGCGTGCCCGGCTGTTGTTCTGAATTTCCCGCGCAGGCGGTCCGGATTGAAGGGAGACAATTGCGATGTCGAAGAAACGCAGGCCGATTGTTGCCGGCAACTGGAAGATGAACAAGACGTCCGGCGAGGCGCTGGCCCTTGCCGGGGATATCGCCCGCGCGCTCGGTGACTTCGAGCCGGTTGACGTCGTACTGTGCCCCCCGTTCACCGCGCTTCACGCCGTATCCCGGGCGATCGGCGGCACCCGCATTGCGCTGGGCGCGCAGAACCTGCACTGGGAAAAGGCCGGGGCGTTCACAGGCGAGATCGCGGCCGCGCAGCTGCTGGACGCCGGCTGCGCGCACGTCATAATCGGGCACAGCGAGCGCCGCCAGTTCTTCGGAGAGACCGACGAAACGGTCAGCCGCCGGCTGGGCGCCGCGCTGGCGGCAGGGCTGGCGCCGATAGTGTGCGTGGGCGAGACCCTGGACCAGCGCAAGACCGGGCGCACCGAGGCGGT
>JAAZAB010000151.1 GCA_012514555.1 Lentisphaerota bacterium | reverse complement strand
CATGTTGTGCGGGTCAACCCGCATCTGCCACGCCATGGTGAACGGCACGCCCGATCGCCTCACGGCGTTCACGATGATGTCGGCCTGCGCCAGCGTCAGGGCCAGCGGCTTCTGCAGAACGATCGCCTTTCCGGCGGCCGCGGCCTGAACTACCAGCCCGGCGTGCATCGAGGTTTCCGAGGCTATGACGACGGCGTCGACGTCTTTTCGCGCCAGGAGCGCCCCGGCGGAAGGGGCTGCCTCCAGGTCGCGGCCGCCGCAGAAGGCGGCGGCCCGCGCCGAATCGCGGTCCCATGCGGCCGCGACGCTCACGCCGAGCGCCGGCTGTTCACGCCAGCGATCGCAGTACGCTCCGGCGTGGCCGTGCGCAACGCCGAGAATGCCCACTCCGACAGTTTTCATTCAGGTTCCGAGGCGGATAAAGTTGTCCCGTTTTTCCGGCCTGGTCTACCGCGCCTTCAATTGTTTCAGGCATGCGTTCAGGTAACCGTAGCTTTCCGCGGCTATCACGTCGCGCCGGGGCATCTCGTACTGGCCGGCGCCGATTATTTCCAGGCACACGGGCCCGTCGTACCCGGCGTCCGCCATGGCCTTGCAGTAGCCGAAGAGGTCTATGTCCCCGCGTCCGCAAGACTGGTTGTGCGGCTCGCCCGGGCTGGGGCCCCGGCCCTTGCAGTCGCGGATGTGAACGTGCCTGACGCGCTTTATCACGGCCGGCAGCGCCTCCGCGGGATTCTCGCCCGCGCGGTAGACGTGGCTCGGGTCCATGTCCACGCCGAACGCGCTCGAGGGTATCGCCCGCATTGCGCGCAGGGTGGTGGACGTGTTGTATATCGCGCCGCCTACGTGCGCCTTGCAGCAGAGCGTTACGCCGAAGGCCGCGGCCTTTTCGGCCATCCTGGCGATATGGGCGGTCTGCGCAAGGAAATCCGCCTCCACGTCCGACTTGCCGCCCGGCCCAACGTTGACGACGGGGATGCCCATCGCCTGGCAGGCCTCGAACGCGGGAATCAGGCGGCCCTCGTCGAGCGAGGCCACTTCCATGCTGAGCAGCGCAAGTCCGTTTTCCGCGGCAAGCGATTTGATTCCCCCGGCCTGCTGCCGCCAGTTGTCAAGGTCGATGTGCTCGCACATTCCCTTGATTGCGGAGATTTCCACGCCGTCGTACCCGGCCCATGCGATGTGCTTCATGGCCGTCGCAATGTCGTGGCCCTGGAACAGGACTGAATTGACTCCGAGTTTTATCATGATCGTTCCCCCGGTTAGATTCGCTCGATTCTGGGATCGCCGTGAATGGTGGGCAGCGGCCGCGGCCGGACCAGCGCCCCGCCGTTCTCGTACGATTCGATCACCGCCCAGATGTATTCCAGGGTCGCGAGCGCGTCGCGGCCCGAGGAGCGCAGGCGGTCGCGCGGGACACCGTTGCCGACATCCTCCAGGTATGCGTGGATGCGGAGCGGGAACGTGGCGCCGAAGTCCGCTATGCCGGTGTCCAGCACCTCGGGCTTCGGACCCTGGCCCAGGCCGAAGGTTTCGCCGCGCTTGACCGCGGGCCAGTACGTCAGCTTCTCTATGCAGTTCTCGATGCAGAAAGTGCCCTTGCTGCCGGCGACCTCGCAGCTCCACCAGCCCCCGAGCCCCCACACGGCGTCGCCCCTGTGGCTCATCAGGTATCCCACGGCGCCGTTGGCAAAGCGCACGTGCACGCTGTTGACGGACACCAGCAGGTCGCCCTTGTTCTTGCGGAAGCCGGGCTTTGTCGAGAACGACTGGACGTGGGTTATGTCGCCGCAGAAGTAGCGCATGACGCTGAACGGGTGCGTCAGGAACGCCTTCATGTGGGCGTAGGGCTGGTTGAAGCGCGGGGACTTGCTGAAGCTGTAAGTGCCCTCGCCGCCGTTGAAGCCGACCTTGAAGATCAGGCTCACCAGCTCGCCGACCATGTCGTCGTCCATGTATTTCCTTGCGCGGTCGGCCGTGGGCGTAAAGTAATGGTTAAGGTTGCAGCCGAGGTACAGGTTGCGCTCCGCCGCATAGCGGACCATTTCGCGCGCCTCGCCGACGTCGTTTGAGAGCGGCTTCTCGCAGAGCACGTGCTTTCCCGCGGCCAGGGCTTCCATCGTCGGCTCGAAATGCCAGCTTCCGTTCTCGTACCCGCCGGTGGTGACGTCCACTATGTCCAGCTCCTCGCCGGCCAGCATATCCTTCAGGCTGTAGTAGGCCTTCACTCCGTGCGCGGCCGCCGCGGCGTCCGCCTTTTCCCTGACCACGTCGCAGACCGCCGAGAGCTTTGCCAGCGAATCCTTCTTGTAGCTCGCGGCGTGCGTGTTGCCGATCCCGCCCATTCCAACAACCCCGACTCGAAGAGCGCCGGATTTTTTCGCCTTTGCCGTCATGATCGCCTCCGTGTTGAACAGCCTCGAAATCCCTTTTGCCTTCTGAAATGACGCCCGCAATTCTACTTGAACCAGTTTGGGAAACCTTGACAAAACAGTCAAAAACAAGCACGATTCAGGCAT